>JACPVY010000019.1 GCA_016197345.1 Burkholderiales bacterium | reverse complement strand
AGTAAATGGGGCAAAAGCGTGCGACGTGATCCCGCTACCGATCACAATGTCAATTTAGACGTAGGGCAAAGCTTACACGTCGATGCATGGCAGCAAGACGGCCCTGATCGACACATGGCGCGAGCGCAATATCGCGGTGCTGAATGGGATGTGCAATTGCAAACCGGCGCGCCAGTCCGGCACGGACGCTGCGTGATACGCGCAGTGCGTGGAAGTTGCTTAGTGGTAGAACCGGAGTAGCTATGCAAGATGTGTTATCGGGTGAGATTTCAATATTTCAGTATCTTTTTGGAGGTGCTATGTCAGGCTTTGCATTAGTTCTACTCTTTCTCGCCATCGTCTTCGTATTTAAGACGATCAATGTCGTACCGCAACAGCATGCCTGGGTGGTCGAGCGCTTGGGGAAATTTCATGCCACGCTAGGGCCGGGGTTAAATATCGTGATCCCTTTTATTGACCGCATCGCCTATAAACATAGCTTGAAAGAAATCCCACTCGATGTACCGCCGCAGGTGTGCATCACGCGCGACAACACTCAACTGCAGATCGATGGCATCCTGTATTTCCAAGTGACAGACCCGATGCGCGCTTCTTATGGCTCGTCGAATTACATCACCGCCATCACACAACTAGCGCAAACCACACTGCGCTCCGTCATCGGCCGCATGGAATTAGATAAAACTTTTGAAGAACGCGATCATATCAACACCACCATTGTTGCCGCGATTGATGAATCGGCCACCAATTGGGGCGTGAAAGTGCTGCGTTATGAGATCAAAGATTTGACGCCGCCAAAAGAAATTTTGCATTCAATGCAGGCGCAAATTACCGCTGAACGGGAAAAGCGCGCACTGATTGCGGCATCAGATGGTCGTAAGCAAGAGCAAATTAATATCGCGACAGGTGAGCGGGAAGCGGCAATTGCGCGCTCGGAAGGTGAAAAGCAAGCGGCGATTAATCGCGCTGAAGGTCAGGCCGCCGCTATGGTGAAGATTGCGAACGCCAATGCCGAAGCCTTGCGCACGGTGGCTGCGGCGATTAAAGAGCAGGGTGGGGCGGAGGCGGTGAATTTGAAGGTCGCCGAGCAATATGTTGCGGCGTTTGCCAACTTGGCCAAAACCAATAACACCTTGATTATTCCCGGCGATTTGAGTGATATCAGCAGCATGATCGCGAGCGCCATGCAGATTGCAAAAACGCCAAACCTGCCAAAATGACGCTAATGCGCTTAGCGGCGGTGTTGCTTCATCGCCGCCGCGACTTCGCGTTTGCCATCGCGTTCTTTCTCTGATGCGCGTTTGTCATGCAATTTTTTACCCTTGGCTAAGCCAATTTCACACTTCACGCGGCCCGCTTTGTAATGCAGATTGAGTGGCACCATCGTATAGCCAGCACGTTCCACTTTGCCGATCAGCTTATCAATTTCTTCGCTATGCAGAAGCAGCTTACGGCTGCGTACCGCATCAGGGTGAATATGAGTGGAGGCGGTTGGCAAAGCGCTGATGTGGGCGCCAAACAAAAAAATTTCACCCTGATTAATGATGACGTAGGCTTCTTTGATTTGCACTTTACCAGCGCGTATCGCTTTCACTTCCCAACCTTGCAAGACTATGCCTGCTTCGTAGCGATCTTCAATAAAGAAATCGTGAAAGGCTTTTTTATTATCAACTATGCTCATGGGATGAAGGCTCGTAAAACGTATCAATAAACCGGTATAAACGGGTACAAAAGGGCATGCGCAGACCAAGATCGAGTCGGCTATGCTAAGGCAAGAGACGAATGCTATCACCTAGCACAGTCGCCCATGATAACGCAAACTGCAAGCAGGCTGGCAGATATGCGAAAATCCGGGTTTTGAAATTGATTCAGGTTATCATGCCCGCTTTGTGTTGGACCATGTTGAATCTTGGGCGAGCACTTTGGAAAAGTGATAACTGGCAATCCCGATTAAAGCGATAGTGATAATGGCAGTAGTACATAAATCCGTTTTTCTTGGCTATAGCGCACAGCAAATGTATGCGCTAGTGGGGGATATTGAAGCCTATCCCGAGTTTTTGCCATGGTGCGGCGGCGTGACGGTCGAGCGCCCACAAGAAAATCAACTCGTGGCCACGCTAGCGATTCAGTACAAGGGTGTACAACAGTCCTTTACCACGCAAAATATCAACACCCCGCACAGCTTGATGAAGATGCAATTGGTGGATGGCCCGTTCAAGGCTTTAAATGGCACTTGGGCTTTTAAAGAATTGCGCGCCGATGCCTGCAAGGTTGAATTTGATTTGCGCTATGAGTTTTCGAGCAAATTGCTGGAACAAGTCATCGGCCCGGTTTTTGGCGTCATCGCCAATAGTTTCGTGGATTCGTTTTGCAAGCGTGCGGAGAAAGTTTATGGATAAGTCACTCAGCCTTGACGCCGAGAAAATCAATATCAGCATTTGCTATGCACGACCTGGTTTGCAGGTGTTGCGGCATTTGCAGGTGGATAAGCAATGCACGATTCAGCAAGCGGTGTTGCAAAGTGAAGTAATGCAGGAAGTGCCGGAGATCGATATTTCGAGCGCTAAAGTCGGCATCTTTGGCAAGCTGAAAAGTCTGGATACGGTCTTGCGCGAGCAAGATAGGATAGAAATCTATCGCCCCCTCATCGCCGACCCGAAAGAGTCACGGCGCAAACGCGCGGCAAAAAAATAAAGATCGGGCAGTTGCGCTATCGTGCAGCAACTGCCTAACGCTCGCTTAGCCTTATTTGCAGTTCTCTAAATTGCGCTTCACTTCACGTTTTTCTTGCTCGATTTGCTGGTCATTCAGTAACTCACGTTCACCATTTTTATTCGTTTGGCTAATCCGCCCGCTGGTTTCTAGCGTGCGCTGATAGGCGGCTAGGCGATCACATTGTTTTTTCAAATCTTGGCTGCGCTGCGCTTCCTCTGCGGCTTTTTTTTCTTTTTCAGCTTGCTCAGCCTTGCGCTTTTGAAAGTCTGCATTGCGCTCAGCTAGTGTTGGTGGTGGTTTTGGGCTGTTGGCCGGGGCGCTCGCGGTGGGCGCTTCTTTTTCTCCATCGGTGCCAGTGGCCTCAGCTTTGGCGTCGGCTTTCGGCTCGACTTTTTTGACATTCGGCCCCTTGATAACACGCTTGGCTGGAACCGAAGCTGGTGGTGGTTGATCGGAAAATTGTTTCACGCCCTTATCGTCTAGCCAGACATATTGTGCATTGGCAGCACTGCAAAAGAGCAGGGCGCTACTGGCTAACATGAGCATAAATTTGCGCGAAAAAATGGTCGTTGGGGTGATCTTTGTGGTCATTGATAGCCTCGATAGCCTAGCGTTTTTTCTGTGCAGCAAAGCTTTGAAGAATTGCTACGCATTTACTGATAATGGATTGAAATATGAAAGTAAGGAATGAATTACTGCGAACGATATACAGCGCATTGTCGCCGATTTTGCGCTGCGATGGCATGACCAGCGCATTGGAACTGCAAAAAACCTTATCAACCTGCCAAAAACACGCAGAAAAGAGCGTAAGTCGCGGCTATCTACTGCGCTAATGCATGCAACGGCGGATAAATTTTCAGGCGGCAACACAAAAAATGTCCAACTTCTGTATAATTCGGTTTTGCGCCTATAGGAAATACTATGCGTCTTCTACAAAAAGCACTCACCTTCGATGACGTGCTGCTCGTGCCAGCCTACTCGAACATTCTGCCTAAAGAAACTTCCCTCCGTACTCAACTGACGCGCAAAATCGCGCTCAATATTCCCCTCGTCTCCGCTGCTATGGATACCGTGACCGAAGGTCGGCTTGCGATTGCCATGGCGCAAGAAGGTGGCATCGGGATCATCCACAAAAACCTGACTGCCAAAGAGCAGGCGCGTGAAGTGGCGAAGGTCAAACGTTTTGAATCGGGCGTGCTGCGTGATCCAATCACGATTCCACCTGACATGAAAATCCGTGATGTCATTGCCCTGACGGTGCAATATGGCATTTCTGGCTTCCCCGTAGTAGAAGGCAAAACCGTCGTCGGCATTATCACCAACCGCGATTTGCGCTTTGAAGAAGATTTAGATGCCGAAGCGCGCGCCAAAATGACCCCGCGTGAAAAACTCGTTTTCGTCAAAGAAGACGCAGAACTCTCCGAAGCAAAACGCTTGATGAACAAACACCGCTTAGAGCGCGTGATCGTTGTCAATGATGCGTTTGAGTTGCGTGGTTTGATCACCGTCAAAGACATCCAAAAATCCACCGAACATCCTTTAGCGTCGAAAGACGAACATGGCAAGCTGTTAGTCGGCGCAGCCGTTGGCGTTGGGCCAGACAATGACGAACGTATCGCGTTGTTGGCCGCAGCAGGGGTCGATGTCATCGTGGTCGATACCGCCCATGGCCATTCGCAAGGCGTGCTGGATCGCGTCAAATGGGTCAAAACACGTTACCCACATATCCAAGTCATAGGCGGCAATATCGCTACCGCCGCCGCCGCGAAAGCGCTGGTTGAATATGGTGCGGATGCGGTCAAAGTCGGTATCGGCCCTGGTTCTATCTGCACCACCCGTATCGTTGCTGGTGTTGGTGTGCCACAAATTTCCGCAATCTCAAACGTCGCCGAAGCTTTAGCGGGCACCGGCGTGCCCTGTATCGCTGACGGTGGTATCCGCTTCTCTGGCGACATCGCTAAAGCCTTGGCAGCAGGCGCTTCGACGGTGATGATGGGTTCGATGTTCGCCGGTACTGAAGAAGCACCGGGCGAAGTGATTTTGTATCAAGGCCGTAGCTATAAATCGTATCGCGGCATGGGTAGCTTGGGCGCGATGTCAGAAGGTTCGGCGGATCGCTATTTCCAAGATTCAGCGAGCAATGCAGAAAAACTGGTGCCAGAAGGGATTGAAGGACGTGTCCCATACAAAGGCAGCGTGATTGCGATCTTGTATCAATTGGTGGGCGGTGTGCGCTCTTCGACGGGGTATTGCGGCTGCGCGAGTATGGATGAATTCCGTGCCAAAGCTGAATTCGTCGAAATCACCTCGGCCGGGATGCGTGAATCGCATGTGCATGACGTGCAAATCACCAAAGAAGCGCCGAATTATCGCGCTGATTAATTGTGATAGTAGGCTAGGGCAGAACACCACCCTAGCCGTACTGCGAAGTGTGGGTAGGGGGGGCTTGCATGCAAGTATCGTTTTCGGGCACCTGTCCATCACGGCGGCTTCCCACCCCACGCTAGGCAGTGTTTGTACTGGGTTTTACAGTTGTACCAGTGATCCCTCCGTTGTAGCCTTGTTCTTGATTTGCTGGCAGGCTGTGGCGGCGATCTTCAGATCAACCTGAGATGGATACGACTATGGATATTTCGCCGATTACCACCGGCTTAAAAGCCAACACCCAACCGGGGCAAAGCGAACTGGATGTGCAATTGCAACGCATCCGTCGTATCGGCAAAAAGCTATTTGATGTCGCCAATTGCGTCATCCGCGTTAAAGGTGTCCCCAATCCTCAACCCATGGTGCTCGATAGCGCGATGGCGGCGCTAGAAGAAGCGTTTTGCGATGCCATCCCCATCTCAAACGAGCAACTGGTCGCGGGCGATACCCGTGCCGTACCTGCGCTAGCGCAACAAAAAGCAGTCGTTGGTGCCCCCTATATTCGCTTTTACGCGATGCAGCCCTTGTTTGACGATGAACATGCGGTGATAGGCGCGGTGCATTTAGTGGGCTATTCCGCCCGCGTGTTTGGCGACTTAGAAAAGCAATTATTTGCTGATCTGGGTAGCTTAGTCGAACGCGAATTACGTCTCGCGGCCGTCAATGCGTCACAACAAGATTTACTTAAGAAAAACCGCAGTCTGCGGCGCGAATCCCTGATCGACCCCGTGCTCGGCACTTGGAATCGCTCCGCCATCACCCGCATGCTCGCCACCGAAGTTGAGCGTTGCTATAACGACGCCAAACCACTGTCGCTGATTCTCGCTGATCTGGAATCGTGGCAACAAATTCACACCAATTACGGCCACGCCGTTTCCGACAACGTTTTGATTAAATTTTCTAGCCGTTTGCGCTCGTGCATACGTCCTAGCGATGCACTCGGGCGCTATGAAGGCGAAACCTTTATGGTGGTGTTACCGGGCGCAGCCAACAAAACCGCGCATGTGATTGCCGAGCGGATGCGCCAAGCGATATTAGGCGAGCCAGAGCGCGTCGGTGATGAAACGATTGCCTTGACGCTAGCGATGGGCGCAGTCTCGACGGATTT
>JACPVY010000560.1 GCA_016197345.1 Burkholderiales bacterium | reverse complement strand
GTTGGCGTCCAATTACCTAGTTCAGCGCGATTGCCAGCGACATACACGCTTTGACCTGTCACCGTATTCGCATTGGCAACGCGGAATTTCACTGCCACGCTAGTGCAACCAGGATTGATTTTTTGGTCGGCATAAGTCGCTACTGCAGGCACCGCTGCGCCACCATTTGCTGGAATCGAAAGGGACACAGCACCGTTACTCGCCACGGTAATCGTGCCACCTGAGCAGGCTGTTTTCCCAGCATTGGCAACACCTTGTACCACGTTGCAATATGTCCCCGCTGGCAGCAAGGTGGTGAAATTCAAGTTCCATACACTAGCGTCGTTATTGATCGCGGCAAAACCTTTCGCCCCACGGTTAAACGCGATTTGATTGGCGTTACCTGCGATGAAATTATCAACACCTGTCCCCGCCACATAAGAACGGAATTTGACCATGTTGGAAATATCTGACCAACGATGCACAAAATCCCAGCTTTGGTTAATCAAGGGATTGCCATTCGCATCAAACGGGCTGGCGCTAGGGGCGTCTTGATCTTTATTGGTGAACACAAAGCCAGAATGCAATTGCGCATGACCGTATGGCCACGCTAGCATGAAGATATTGGCCAGATCATAGCGCTTGGTGCCATTGCTATCGTTCACCGCACCAGTTTTATTTGAGGTGTTGAGCGAGCTGCCATCGCGCTCTGTGTCCCAATTATTGACAAACACCGTTGCTTTAGCGGTATCAACAAAACTCCAAGTGCCGCCCCAATTGCCGGGTGTCCCCATTACCGTGCGCACTTGCGATAAGCTCAACCCATTTTCATTGCGGAATAAGGCTTTCATCGCATAAGGGAATTGAAACTCATTGATGGTGCCCGCACTGAAATAATCGCTACGAACCACATTGCCATCGGGGATGACTTCTTGCGTTAGCCACAGCGCTTCACCGGCATTGCTGGTAGCTGGAATCGCGCTGACAAGGGCTTTCACGTCTGCCGGGGCCATATGTTTTGCGGCATCAAAACGGAAGCCATCGACGCCCATCGCTAACAGTTTTTTCAAATAATTCGTCAATTCACCGCGCACATAGGTGCTTTCTGTTTTCAAATCAGGCAAATTCAC
>JACPVY010000559.1 GCA_016197345.1 Burkholderiales bacterium | reverse complement strand
TATTCCAGCCCCCGTGTTTTTGTATCTTTTAAGCAGAGAATTATGGATAAAAGCAAATAAAAAAATTGCGGATAAGAATTCAACAACTGGAGCGCTCACGAGTAAAGCAGAAATTGAAGGCAGTACCAACATAACAGCAGGGGATCTTTATAGAGTACGACAGGCACGCCGCGACCGACTTTAAACAATTCAGAATCAAAAGGAATCGTCGCTGTGAGTGCCTGTTCACGCAAGATAGACTCATTGACCATGCGCACTTCTAGCGTCGCCGTGCGGCCAATAATCTCTTTTGCCTTAGCAACGTCTTGCACACCCGGCAATTGCACGACAATACGATCCAAACCTTGCTGCTGCAACAAGGGTTCCGAAACGCCTAGTTCATTCACCCGCTTGCTCAGGGTGGCAATATTTTGCTTGACCGCTTCATCTCTGGCACGAGTAATCGCTTGCGGTTTATACGATAAGGTCAGGCGGAATTTATCGCCATCCATGCTTTCCACGGCGACCAAATCTTCGACTTGATTGAAGATTGCATCTTTCCCTTTAGCACGGCTCTCAGCATCGGAAAATTTAACCACCACGCTTTGCCCATCACGCGTAAAACTAGCATGCAGATCTTTCGCTTTCACAGCAGAACGTGCGCTAGTCATCATGCCAACAATGCGTTTTTCCACTGCGGCATTGGTATCGACTTGCATCAAAAAGTGCACCCCGCCGCGCAAATCTAAGCCCAAAAACATCGGCAATGCATTGATTTTTTGCAAGAAAGCGGGGGTGTTCGGCACCAGATTAAAGCTCACGGAATAGGTTGGATCATCTTTATCCGTATTCAATTCTTTTTCGAGCACGGCTTTAGCATTAAATTGCACCGTGGTTGAAGGGAAGCGGGCGCGCACCGATCCGTTATTGCCAACGATGGCAAAACCCACATCATCATGCGCAAATTTATTATCGGTCAAAATCTTTTCGACCTTCTCCACCATCTCAGGGCCAACTTTGACCGTTGCTTTCGCGCTAGTAATTTGCAGCGCAGGCGATTCGCCATAGTAATTAGGGATGGTATATATCGCACCCAGCAAGAGCGCAATGGCGATAATGACGTATTTCCAGACGGGGTAGCGATTCATAATAAATAGCGGTTCTCGGGTTAGGCTTTTCGCCGCGCTAGGCGAACACCAAGCCAGCTCACGCCAACTTGGTGCTTAATTGCCGTTAAATGGATTTGATCGTGCCTTTTGGCAACAACATATTGATCGCGCTTTTTTGCACAATCATTTCTGTGCCATTGGAAATTTCGAGGATGACGTAGGTGTCGGTGATTTTGTTGATCTTGCCCAAAATACCCGCCGCAGTGACGATTTCATCGCCTTTATTGAGGGCATCGATCATTAATTTGCGTTCTTTTGCTTGCTTTTGCTGAGGACGTATCATCAAGAAAAACATCACGATCATGATGCCGATCATGATCAAAGGGCTACTGAATATATCCATCGCACCAGCAGGGGCGGAACCTTGCGCATAGGCATTTGAAATAAAAAACACTGGGCACTCCAATAATTGTTCTGAGTTGTTCTGAAATACTCTGTCAAGCCGGAAAAAGGCCAAAAACTTCTAAACCTGCCCTAGACCGATAGATATACCGCCAAAATAGCGCGCTATTCTAGCATCGGCTTGGACTTTGCGACGTATTTTTGCAAAATTCAATTGATTTCACATGCATTTGATGCTAACTACCCCGCATCTTTCTTATACACCGCGTGCGCGCTCGCGCGCAAACTGGGCCCGCCACTCAGGGAAACGATCTTGATCCAAGGCATCACGCATCTCTTGCATTATTTGCAAATAATAGTGCAAATTATGAATCGTATTTAAGCGTGCGCCGAGAATTTCACCTGTGCGCCACAAGTGATGCAAGTAAGCGCGCGAAAAATTACGGCAGGCATAGCAGCCGCAAGTTTCGTCAATCGGTGCTTCGTCGTCCTTATAGCGTGCATTTTTGATCTTCACGTCGCCAAAACGCGTGAAAATCCAGCCATTGCGCGCATTTCGTGTTGGCATCACGCAATCAAACATGTCGATGCCATTCGCCACGCCTTCCACCAAATCTTCTGGTGTGCCAACGCCCATCAAATAATGTGGCTTATTCGCTGGTAAGCGCGGGCCGACATGCTCTAGCACCCGCATCATTTCTTCTTTTGGCTCGCCCACCGATACCCCACCGATGGCCAAGCCGGGGAAATCCAACTCTTCCAAACCCGCTAAGGATTCGTCGCGCAGATGTTCAAACATGCCACCCT
>JACPVY010000558.1 GCA_016197345.1 Burkholderiales bacterium | reverse complement strand
GTCGATATTTTCACCCGCCACGGTAAGCGTATTCGTGGTTTGACTGAACCGGGGCGGATGGTGTTGTCGTCGGTCGAGCTGATTATGAAAGAAATCGACAGCTTGAAACGCATCGGCAAAGAATACGCTTCGCAAGATAGCGGTAGCTTCACGATTGCGACCACGCACACGCAAGCACGCTATGCCTTGCCAAAGGTGGTGCAAGCCTTTATGCAAAAATTTCCCAAGGTGCGATTATCGCTACTGCAAGGCAATCCTAAGCAAATTGCTGAAATGGTGCAAAAAGATCAAGCGGACTTGGCCATCGCCACTGAATCGATTGCCAATATTGACGGCTTGGTTAGCCTGCCTTGCTATCAATGGGAACACGTCGTCATCGTGCCACCCGACCACGCTTTGTTAAAAAGCCGCAATCTCAGCTTAGAAGAAATCGCGGCCTATCCTTTGATTACCTATGACAGCGCGTTCGCCGGGCGCAATAAAATCGACCACGCGTTTGAATTGCGCGGCCTCAAGCCGGATGTCTTATTAGAGGCAATTGATGCCGATGTGATTAAAACCTATGTCGAACTTGGCATGGGGGTGGGCATTATCGCCGGCATGGCATTTGACCCCGAGCGCGACCGTAATCTGCGCGCCATTTCGGTCGGCCATCTATTCGGTCATAATGTCTCGCGCGTGGCGGTGAAGCAGGGAGCGTATTTGCGTAGCTATATTTACAGTTTCATCGAATTATTGACGCCCGGCATGAATCGCAAGCTGATTGAACAAGCAATCAATGAGAAAAAAGATAGTTACGAGATTTAAATAGAAGCTGAACGATAGAAAAACATGGAAAAAGATAAACAAGATTTGGCTGCGTATTACGCCCAACGCGCTGCGCATTACGATGAAATCTACCAACGCCCTGAGCGCCAAGAGCAGCAACAGGCATTGTTGGCGCAATTAACGCAATTGACGGCAGGGCAGAATGTGTTGGAATTAGCCTGTGGCACGGGGTATTGGACGCAAGCCATGGCGCAACAGGCGAAAAGCGTGCTGGCGCTCGATATCAATCCCGAAATGTTGGCAGTCGCAACGCAGCGCCAGCTCGATCCTAGCGTGGTGCGTTTTCAGCAAGCCGATATCTGCGCCTTGCCTGACGCTATCGCGGCGGAAAAATTCAGCGTTTGCGTCGCCGCTTTTTGGTGGTCGCATGTCAAGCGCGCCGAGCAAGATGCATTTATCCAGCAATTGCGCGCCAAAGTTGGTAGCGCTTGCCAATTGGTGTTGATTGATAACTGCTATGTCGAAGGTGATAGCACGCCGATTGCGCGTACCGATAGCGATGGCAATACCTATCAATTCCGCAAACAGGTAGACGGTAGCACCGTAGAAATTGTCAAAAACTTCCCGAGTGATTCCAATTTACGCAAACGCTTCGCATCGCTGGCGCGCGATGTACGCGTGCATCGCGCGCAGCACTTTTGGCTATTGACTTGTCGCTTGAAGTAAGGCGTCGGGCAATCTGCCCACCAAATTTGCGATATGAGTATAAATGTATGAGGCAGGGCATACGCGAGC
Organism: Burkholderiales bacterium; assembly: GCA_016197345.1. Classification (GTDB taxonomy): domain Bacteria; phylum Pseudomonadota; class Gammaproteobacteria; order Burkholderiales; family Burkholderiaceae_D; genus JACPVY01. The sequence goes on along the minus strand of JACPVY010000558.1, from coordinate 6,562 downwards.
AACGGGTGGGCAATCTGCCCACCAAATTTGCGACTTGTGCATAAAGGTATGAGGCAGGGCAGGGTAAAACACTTTGGGACACATCATGAAATTTAATCCAATCCAACACTCTGGCAATAAACTCAGAAGCGTCGCCCATAGTTTGGCCGATGCTCATCGCTTGCGGCGGCAACTGCGTCGCCCTAGCGGCTTTCGTTTTGTGATTGCCGATGGCATCGCCCTGCTCGATCCCGTGCAGTGGGATCATGTCGTTGCGGGACAAAGCTTTTTCATGCAACGCACCTATCTGCATATGCTAGAAGAAGCTGGGCCGGAAAATCTGGAGCCGCGCTACGTCATGATTTACGACGGTGAGCAAGCGGTGGCAGCGCTGGTGTTGCAGATTGCTGGCGTCGAAGGGACACGTTTAGGGAAGAGCAAAGATGCGCCGAAAGAGGCGAGCGCTCCTTCGAAACGCAAAAATCCCCTTGCTCTGCTCAAAAAAGCGTTAGGCCCAGCCGCCCGCAGTTTACAAAAAGGCTTGCATGAGCGGATTTTAGTTTGCGGTAATTTGTTGACCTATGGCTTTCATGGCGTCGCCTTTATTGATGGCGTCGAACGCGCGAATATTTGGCCGGCGATTGCCGAGGCTTTATACCGTGTGCGGCGCTCCGAAAAACTCTCGGGACAGACTGATTTCGTTTTAATCAAAGACATCACCCCCGAGCAATTAGCACCCTCTAGCATTCTGGCTAAGCTCTCTTACCGTGAGTTAGAAACCGAGCCAAACATGGTATTGCAACTCGAAGAAAATTGGAAAACGCATGCCGATTATCTCGCCAGCTTGCATTCCAAATACCGCAGCGCAGTCAAGCAGCAAATCACCAAGCCGATAGAGGCGGCGGGTTTGACGGTGGAGCATCTGAGCGATATCAGCGCCCATGCTGAGCGCTTGCATGAGTTGTATTTGCAAGTGCATGAAAACGCGAACATGCGGCTATTTACGCTGCCGCTGGTGTATTTCCCGGCGCTAGCGCAAGTCGCTGGTGAGAATTTGCTGTGTAGCGTGATCAAAAATGGGGAAGAAATCGTCGGCTTTATCATTACCCTAAAAGACGGTGACACCGGGTTTGGCTATCACATTGGTTTTGATAAAGCCAATAGCGCCTATGCTGAACTGCCGATCTATTTGCGCCTGTTGCACGCCGCGATTGCCGATGCTTGCCAACTTGGTTGCGGTCGCTTATCGCTAGGGCGCACGGCCTTAGAACCGAAAGCGCGCCTAGGGGCCAAGCCAGAAGCGATTTCGGTCTGGGTGCGGCATCGTCAACCCGTGATGAATGTATTTGTCCGCAATTTGCTCGGCATGGCGCACCACGACGAAGCGCCCGATCGTAATCCATTTAAAAAATAATGCAGAAATAGAAAAGAATGCTATGGCAAAAATCTCTTTAGATCGCATGCTGCAATCGCAAGGCTTTGGCACCCGCAAATATTGCCGCAGCCTGATTGAAGATGGCGAAGTCGCGGTGCATGGTGTGCTGGTCGATAACTACCGTGCCGAATTTGAGACGGAAAATTTGGTGTACACCGTGTTTGACGAGGATTGGCTGTATCGGCCACATGTGTACCTCGCCTTGCATAAACCACCCAATTTCGAATGTTCGCGCAAACCCAGCCATCATCCCGGCGTGCTAACGCTTTTGCCTGAGCAATTTACCTGGCGTGATGTGCAACCCGTCGGCCGGCTAGATCACGATACGACTGGCATGCTGTTGCTCTCCGACGATGGCCCCTTCATCCATGCGCAGTCGTCACCGAAACGCCATGTGCCGAAATATTATGAAGCGACCACTGCCGACGCTGTCACACCAGAATTGATTGCACAGATGCTGAGCGGCGTGCAATTGAACGATGAACCAGCGCCGCTGACAGCCTTGATTTGCCGCCAATTGGGCGAACATCAACTCGAAATTGTGCTCGAACAAGGCAAATACCATCAAGTAAAGCGCATGCTAGCGGCCTGTGGCAACCACTGCGCCAGCCTACACCGCGCCAAAATCGGTGGCTTGAGTTTGGAAGCGCTGGGGCTGGAAGAGGGCGAATGGTGTTATTTGGAAGCCGAGGAATTGGCCTTGTTGGCGGAAGGGGCGTAAAAGCGTCAAATTGCGTATTGCGCTAAATGCCTTCCGCTCGCCATCCCAGCCGCTTCGACAGCGCCTGCGCATGTCTGTGTGTTGCTTGCGCGATTTCGCCATCCCATTCGGCGCTGATATGGGCTGCTGCGCCGACGACGGTCAGCGCAAATTGCATTTGCCCGACGTGATTAAACACTGGCGCGGAAAACGCATGAAAGCCCGCTAGCAAGCGTTCGGCGATGCGATTGGGGGCGATGCGGGCGCTCGCGGGATCGAGTTTGCCGATCACCCTCGCCATCTGGTGGGCGCGGGTTTCGTCGAGCAGAGGTTGTAAGCTGGCGGCATCATGTGGCGCGTCGATATTCTCCAGCGCATTGCGCGCCAGTTCATTGTTGAGCAGCATCTGGGTTTCTGCCGCTGGCATGAACGCGGCGAAACATAGACCACTAGCGGTATAAGTCAGCGGCATCACGCTACCAATTTGCAAATTCACCGTAATGGCCCGCCGCGATTGCAATAACCGGATATAAGTCGGGCCAAAATTGCCCCAAGTGGCGAGTGCTACCGTTTCCCCCGTTGCTTCGCGCAAGCTAGCGAGAGCTTCATCGGCTAGCTTCAAACCATCCATCCGTCCCAAGGCTGCTAAACCGAGTTCTAGCGCCATCGCCCCTAAGTCATAAAGGCCGCTAGCGGCATCTTGTTCGACTAAGCCCACTCTTATCAAACTCACTAAATAGCGATGGGCTTTGGCAGCTGGCATGCCAGCATTTTTTGCAATTAATGACAGAGGCAGGGGGCCATTCGCATCGGCTAGGCTGCGCAAAATAGGGGCGGCGACTTCGACCGATTGAATACCTTGCTTGGATTCCATGATGTGCTTTCTCGCGCTAAAAAAGATGTTGCTGAGCTTGATTTGCAGGCAGTTTAGCATTACGATATGCGAAATCAATTACGGAATGCGTAATTTTTTCGAATTCAGCAGCAAGCTTTACAAAAATCTAGGCTAAAGCATTTCTAGCTTTCCACTTCCACCTCACAGATACGCATATTATGAAACTGGCAACGATTAAAGACGGTACGCGCGATGGTCAACTAGCCGTTGTGTCGCGGGATTTGAAAAGCGCGCAATTAGCGGATGGCATTGCACCGACGCTACAGGCGGCGATGGATGATTGGGATTTCATCGCACCGCAATTGCAGGATTTATACGATCAATTGAATGCTGGTAAAGCGCCGCGCGCATTTGATTTCGATCAAAAGAAATGCATGGCACCGTTGCCACGTGCTTATCAATGGGCCGACGGCTCGTCCTACGTCAACCATGTGGAATTGGTGCGCAAAGCGCGTAACGCCGAAATGCCAGAGAGCTTTTGGCATGATCCTCTGATGTATCAAGGCGGTAGCGATGATTTCATCGGCCCGAACGACGATATTTTGCTCGCCAGCGAAGACTGGGGCATCGATTTTGAGAGTGAAGTGGCAGTCATTACGGGCGACGTGCCGATGGGTGCCACCCCAGCACAAGCGGCAGAACAAATTCGCTTGCTGATGCTGGTGAACGACGTCTCGCTGCGTAATTTGATTCCCGCTGAATTGGCAAAAGGCTTTGGCTTTTTCCAATCGAAACCCGCCTCCAGTTTTTCGCCAGTCGCGGTGACGCCAGATGAATTGGGCGATGCTTGGAAAGAGGGCAAAGTCCACCTGCCATTGCGCTCGACGTGGAATGGCAAATTGGTCGGTCAGCCTGATGCTGGCGTCGATATGGTGTTCAACTTCCCGCAATTAGTGTCGCACTTAGTCAAAACCCGCAACGCCCGTCCCGGCACCATCGTCGGTTCTGGCACGGTCTCCAATAAAGATGCAAGCAAAGGCTATTCTTGCATCGCTGAAGTGCGCTGCTTAGAGATGATTGCCGAAGGTAAGGCAAAAACCGAATTCATGAAATTTGGTGACACGATCAAAATCGAAATGCTGGATGCCAATGGCAAATCGATTTTTGGTGCGATTGACCAACGCGTAGAACAATTTGCAGCGTAATTTTTTGACAGGATAGGCCATGACTACTACCACCAACAATGCCCCCGCCGCCGCGCCCATCAACGGTTTGCATCATTTTGCATACCGCTGCCGCGATGCAGAAGAGACCCGTCACTTTTATGAAGACATCTTGGGTTTGCCGCTGTTTCATTACATCCGCTCTGACATCGTGCCTTCGACAGGTGAATACTGTCCCTACGTGCATATCTTCTTTCGCATGACCGATGGCTCATGCTTAGCTTTTTTTGATTTGGGCGATAACGTCAAATCCGAACCTTCGCCGAATACTCCTGAATGGGTCAACCATTTGGCGATGCGGGTTGATACCGTCGATGAGTTAGAGCGCATGAAAGCGCGGGTTGAAGCGCATGGCATCGAAGTACTAGGCGTGACAGACCATCGCGTCTTCAAGTCAATTTACTTTTTTGATCCAAATGGCATTCGTCTCGAATTGTGCGCACAGTTAGCGTCGAATACGCAAATGTTTGCTGAGCAAAAAGGTATCCACGAAAAAATCGCTGCATGGTCAGTCGAAAAAGCAGAGCGCTTAGCGAAGGCGGCATAAGCAACAAACGACGCAAAAGCCGGCCAATTTGGCTAGCAATTAAAAAAACGCTGCATAGTTGTGGCGTTTTTTTTCGTCCGCGCATTTTGCCTACGCAATCGGTTACTTGCTTTGGTGACAATTTTTTATGACAAGAGTATGACAGCTATACAGGATACAGTTTTTTCTTGTGGTGAATAGCCACAGACGACGCAAAATCCATGCGATTTGACGGCAAATGACGGCATATAAGCGATTGCCAGCAATTGCGTTTCCTCTATACTGTGGTTAGGATTGTCGTAAATCTCGGCATTAAGAAGCGATGTTCTGGATCGAATGCGCTAGGCAGGCTTGCACGTAGTAGCTATTTGCTCTAACCAGATGGCGGCACTTGCGAATGCGTAATGTGGTGTGATGCTTGAATCCGATATGTCGCCGCAGCATGCTTGAACAGTATGGCCGATCAACGGGAATCTCGAAAATCCTCAGCGTGGGCTTGCGGCACAACGGTGAATATCGATGCGCCATTTTGTTTAGTCCGCGACGGTTCTTCGAGCCTCTAACAATGACAGAAGATGAGGGCGTATGGACTTCCACAAAATGAAAGTTGGCACCCGTTTGGGGATAGGTTTTGTTTTGGTGCTATTGCTGTTGATTGTGGTGACGGTAGTTGGCATCAGCAATATGGCAACAATTCAAGAACGCCTAGAAAGAATTGTGACGGTTAAAAACGTTGCTACTCGCCTCGTCATTGACATGGATGCTGCGCTGCGCGACCGCACTGTGGCCTTAAAAAGTCTGACCTTGTATACCGATCCCGCTGACATGCAGCCGGAAATCGAACGCATCAAATCCCTCTCCGCAAAATACACTGAAGCAGAAAGCCGTCTGGCAAAAATTGTCGCCACTGATGCTGCTATCACCGAAAACGAAAAAACGGCAATCGCCAATATCAAGCAATTTGAAACCGCTGCTATGCCCGCCATTAGTAAAGCGCTGGATTTATGGCAAGCGAATAAGCCAGAAGAAGCGACTAAAGTGTTGATCAAAGAAATTCGGCCAGTGCAAAAGAAATGGGCCGATGCCTTGGTGGAATTGATCAAATTAGAAGATCGCTTAAATGATCAAGACAAAATCAATGCGCAAGATTCGTTTGGTAGCGCCAGAACCTTGATGATCGGGCTGGGGGTGTTGGCTTCGCTGATTGGTTTAGTGCTGGCCACCGTGATCACCCAAGGCGTGTTACGGCAATTGGGCGGTGAACCAGATTATGCTGCGACGATTGCCAATGAAATTGCCGATGGTGATTTGGCGGTAGAAATTATCACCCCCGATACTGGTCATGCTAGCTCCTTGGGCGCGATGCGAGAAATGCGTGATGCGCTCGTCAAAATCGTGCGCAAAGTGCGTCACGGAACCGATGAAATCGCGACCGCTTCAGTTGAAATTGCCGCCGGTAATGCTGATTTGTCGGCGCGGATCGAGATGCAGGCCGCATCGTTGGAAAAAACGGCATCGTCGATGGATGAATTGACTTCCACCGTTAAGCAAAATGCAGAAAATGCGCGGCAAGCCAATCAATTGGCCGCATCGGCATCTGACGTTGCGTTAAAAGGTGGTGAAGTCGTGTCGCAGGTGGTGGATACGATGGAATCCATCAATGCCTCGGCAAAGAAAATCGTCGATATTATTAGCGTGATCGATGGCATTGCGTTTCAAACCAATATTTTGGCGTTGAATGCGGCGGTAAAAGATTTTTATAAAATTTATTGTTTAAATTATTGAGACAAAGCATGATAGAGTCACACAGGCCATCGCTCTCGTGAATTTCTTTGTTTAGCAAATCTTTGAGTCTGGTTGGCCC
>JACPVY010000557.1 GCA_016197345.1 Burkholderiales bacterium | reverse complement strand
ATGTGTCCCTCTTCATCAGGTCAGGTCAGCGATAGGGGCGGCGCTCAAGATCTTGTCCCTTTCTTTGGCGGCTCGGTTTGCCGTTTCGCACGCCTAGCGCTGCGGGCGTCGTGCGTCTCTGCGTCAACCGATTAGCTTGCCTGCATTGTAGCGTTTCCAATCAACGCTAGCGCAATTCATTTGGGTGGTGGGGCGGCTTTACAGGTTCAGCCGCGCAATACGGTTTGCACACTCGTGCTTTCCGGCTGCAAAGCCTGCTGCAATAGCGTGAGCGCGAGTTCGGGCTGGGCGTTGCCGCACATGAAGATATCAAGCGCGGCAAAGCCGCATTCTGGCCAAGTGTGGATAGAGATATGGGATTCCGCCAGCAAGAGCACGCCGGTGACGCCTTGTTCCGGGCCAAAGCTATGCATATGGCAAAACAGGATATGCGCACCCGCCTTGTTGGCGGCTGAGCGCAGCAAGTCTTCTAGCGCCGCGCAATCTTGCAACAGCGCGCTAGCGATGCCATGAAAATCAGCCAACACATGTTTGCCGCGCACCATCGTCATCATCTGATTGAGCGACGCTGCCAGCGGCTGTTCTTGCGCTTTCATTTGTGACCTGTGCCGCTAGTGGTGCCGCCCCACGAACCGCTGCCGGTGTTGGACGACCAAGTGCTACCCGGTAAAGAGGGGCCACGGCTGCTGCTACCGCCTAGCATGCGGCCCCAGCTTAAGGCGCTGCTCAGGACAATCACCATAATGGCATAGGCAGTGAATTTGCCTTTCATGATTTATCCTTGTTGTTGAAATATTGCGCGGGGAAATAAATCGCCGCCAGCGATAGCAAAAGGACAAACCAAGTACCCGATGCACCGAGTAAAAAGGGAATCGCATTCAAACCTAGCAGCCAATAAATGAAGGGCATAGGATTAATCGCGCCATCTGCACTGGCTTTGTCGGCTTCTATGCTCTGACCAAACCAGGCGCGGATTTGATCTGCCGCGACGGGCGTGGACATGGACCACGTCAATTCCTTGTCCGTCATTTCAGCGGCAAGTTTATTTTGATTGCAGCTAAATTCGATCACCTTGGTGGTATCGCCGACATTTACGCGCCAATTGAATGCACCAATCGCGAACGTGACTTCGGCATCGTAATCGTAGAGTTTTTTGAATTGCTGTTGGCCGACCTTGGCATTTTCGCCTCTATCCCAATCGGGCCAGTCTTCCATCACGTTGGCTTTCGCCCAACCGCTATTGGTTTCGACTAACCAGATAAAGCCGCCTTTACTGCTATACATCAGGTATTCGACCCACTCTTCGCCTTCATCATCTTCACGCTTCATCAAGCCGATGATTTGATGCTCAACGCCGTTGATCTTGGCTTTTGCGCCTAGCTCTAGCGTGGTTTTGACGGCTGCAATCGCGTCGCCCGCTGCTAAGACTTCGGCTTTTGGGGTGGAGGCGTCGATTTGCGCATGGCAAGCGCCGCAGATAATGTGTTTGCTAACGCCGGGGGCGTATTTGATTGGACTACCGCAAGATGGGCAATCCAACGCGCCGACTTTACCCTTGAATTTGGATGCGCTTTCCTTGATCTGGTCGTCTTCGCGCAACAATTGGCATTCAAGTGCTGGCAACGTGACAGCTTGTCCAACGTAGGCGCGGATTTTATCGTCGGAATAATCGAGGGTTAAAAATTGTTTGCCAGCGCGGAAATCGGCCACTTCAATTTCATAGCCTTGGCCAACTTTGAACGGTAATTCGCCTTGCCCGCCTATGCATTCGCCAGTGCGTATCTCGGCTGCGAGATAACTCTTGTCTTCAAATCGCATCGATTTGCCGACGGCGAGGGCGCTATAGGGCGGGATTTTGTCTTGCGGCACTTCGCGCTCGAAGGTGAACGTGAACATGCCGGAAGAATCACCTAACCAGCCATTACTGCCATCATCGAATAGCACATACCATTCATTCCACATCCCAGCTTCATAGCGGAGCTGGATGCGGCCGATCAAGGTGAAACTGCGGCCACCAATACGGCCGCTAGTGCCGATTTGGAGCGGGGAATAGTCTTCCAGCACCGCTGACATTTTGCCCAAATCCTTGATGGAATCGGCATCTTTCAGTACGGTGGTGCTGCAAAACTCGCACACGGCGAGCACCGATGCGTGCGATTTGAACGCGACCGGTGCGCCGCAGCCTGGGCAAGAGACTTGTTGCATGGATAAGTTTAGCCGATCAGTTTTTTCAGCAATTCCGCTTTAGAAGTGTCGTAATCGGCGGCAGAAATAAAGCCTTTATCGAGCAAGCCTTTGAGTTTTTCTAGGCGCGCTTCGATGCTTGGCTCTTCCGCTGGTGCCGCAGCAGCTACTGGCGCTGCTGCTACTGGTGCGGCGACCGGAGCTGGCGCAGGTGCTTGCTGTGGCATTAACGCCCCCGCCATCACATTACCAAACCCGACACCAGCAGCTAAACCGGCACCCAGACCAGCGAGACCGCCTTCGTTTTGCGCTGCTAACGGAATCGAGCTAGCGACTT
>JACPVY010000556.1 GCA_016197345.1 Burkholderiales bacterium | reverse complement strand
TCTTTAAACAAGTAAAACGATTTTAAAACATCTTTTCTTTTTTAAGCGTGTTCTTTTATTTATATTTCGGTCTACCTTAAAACCGGTGTTGATGCCATAGGCCGCTTTGCCCGCGCCAACGATGTTTTGCACGGCAGCAGCCGAAGCCGCAATCGCCGCATGCGCTTCAGGGGCGAGGGTGACGGTGGTCGGCGCTTGCCATACTGCGCGCAAATCGTCTAGGCTCATCTTGCCGGGGTGGAGGGTTAAACTTGGATTCATTGTGTCTTCTTTCTGTATGTAATCATTTGTGGCGCAGGCATTGACGTAGGGCGGGTTGCATGCAACTCGTCGCTTTGTGGACGCCCCACATATGCACTAACCATAAAACTGCAATTGGGAAAACCGATACAAGCGAGGCATGTTAACTCCTCTCTCCCCTCGTGGGAGAGAGGCAGGGAGAGAGGGGGCGGTTGAGCAAAAACAGCATAATTTAGAGCCAAAAAATGCAACTTAATGCTTTTATTATTGCTTTTAACGCCAAAATATGCTGCACAGTTGCAACCGCCCCCCTCTCCCTAACCCTCTCCCACAGGGGGAGAGGGGACAAGTCAAGCAATATTCCGCTTGCCCCGCCAAGGGACAGGTTTATTTAATCATCGGCAAATTCAAATGATTCCGCTTGGCGCATTCGATTGCTGTTTCATAGCCCGCATCAGCATGGCGCATCACGCCGGAGCCGCTGTCGTTGACCAAGACCCGCGCTAAGCGCTTAGCGGCAGCATCGGTACCATCCGCCACAATCACGACGCCAGAATGTTGCGAATACCCCATACCAACGCCACCACCGTGATGCAACGAAACCCACGACGCACCGCCGGCGGTATTCAACATCGCGTTCAACAGCGGCCAATCGGAGACCGCATCGGTGCCATCTTTCATGCTTTCGGTTTCGCGATTTGGGCTAGCAACCGAGCCAGTGTCGAGGTGATCACGGCCAATCACAATCGGTGCTTTCAGTTCACCGTTGCGTACCATTTCGTTGAAGGCGAGGCCAGCGATATGACGTTCGCCCAAACCTAGCCAGCAAATCCGCGCGGGCAAGCCTTGGAAGGCGATGCGTTCGCGTGCCATGTCTAGCCATTGATGCACTTGCTTGTGGTGCGGGAATAATTCTTTGATTTTGGCGTCAGTTTTGTAGATGTCTTCTGGGTCGCCAGACAAAGCCACCCAGCGGAACGGACCACGCCCTTCGCAAAATTGGGGACGGATATAGGCTGGCACAAAACCGGGGAAATCGAAGGCGTTTTGCACGCCGTGATCAAACGCCACTTGACGGATGTTATTGCCGTAATCGACCGCATGCACGCCGAGCGCAGCGAAATCGAGAATCGCTTGCACGTGTACTGCGCATGAGCGGGTGGCCGCTTGTGTTAATTCTTCATGGCGGCTAACGTCTTGTTGCGCTGCCTTCCATTGTTCGACTGTCCAACCAATCGGTAAATAGCCATTGATTAAATCGTGGGCGGAAGTTTGGTCTGTCACCAAATCCGGCTTCATGCCACCTGCTTTCGCTTTTGCCACCAGTTGCGGCAAAATTTCAGCGGCATTGCCGAGCAAACCAATCGACACCGCTTCTTTGCGGGCGCAATGCTCAGCCACCAGCGCTAAGGCGTGATCGAGGTTATCGGCTTGTTTATCGAGATAGCGGGTGCGCAGACGGAAATCAATACTGCTTTGTTGGCATTCGATATTGAGGGACACAGCACCCGCAAAGGTTGCCGCTAGCGGTTGCGCACCGCCCATGCCGCCCAAGCCCGCCGTCAAAATCCAGCGCCCGCCCCAATCGCCACCAAAATGCTGACGCCCGGCTTCAGCAAAGGTTTCGTAAGTGCCTTGCACAATGCCTTGGGTGCCGATATACTTAGGATTTTCTGCCACCTCTGGGTCGAGATTGTTTTGCAACATGCGATAAGCCGCTTCCGCGACCCACGATTTACAGACTTTTTCACTGCCACGCGGCGCGCGAATGACGCGCGAGGCATCGTAGCGGGGATCGTTGGCAAGTACATCGTTGTTGGTATCTAACATGGCAGCATCCTTTGCAAAAATCATGGGCGTGATGGACAAATAGCAAGGCTAAAGTGCGATGCAGTTTAAGTTGTCTATACAAGTAAGTCAAGTAGCCACAACTAAGTATTTTTACGGCGCTGGTGCAATCTCTCTTTTTACAAATCCATCACTAATATCGTGGTCGCTTTTTCATTGTGTATGCCGTTTGCTTCGATGATCTCCATCCCTAACTTTTGCAATAATTTCAACGAAGCAAGATTGTCTGGCGAGGTGATGCCCATCAAGCGCTTTAAGCCCACTGTTTGCCGCGCATAATCGCGCACAGCGCTAGCGGCTTCCCACGCATAGCCTTGACCCCAAAATTGCGGTAAAAATGCGTAGCCGATATCGACTTCCGGCAAGGTATCCCGGCGCACCAAGCCACACATGCCGATTGCCTCACCGCTAGCGCGCAAGCTGACGCGAAACAGGCTAAAGCCATGCTCACGTTGGCTGGTTAAAGCGCCGTCGCGAATATCCTCTGCCGCCCCTTCTAGCGTGCGTATGCCTTTGTCGCGGATGTTGGCAATGAAACTTGGTTGATTGATTAAATCGAGATAAAACGGTGCGTCTTCTGGTGACATCACATCGAGTGACAAGCGGGTGGTAGAGAGAATATGCATAGCGGTTTTGTGGGAGCGTTAAATTAGTGTTAGCAATGGGGCTTAGATTTTACTGCGTTCCTTGTGCAGCGACAGATTACCGGCACAAGACTACAACTAGTGAATTTCACCGCTTGCGGCGGATTCGGCTTTGCATGGAAAGCAAGCCGTGCACAAAATCACGATCTTTGGGGTAGCGGCTTTTAGCTATCCATTTCAAAAATGAATTGCGCTAAACTTATCTCCGTTTTGAAGGAGTAATCATGTACAAAATTGGATACCCATTTTGGCGTTTCGCCGCCCGTTTAGGCATACAACTCAGGCTGCGCGTGGATGTTACCTTTGATGCTGAAGCGAAAGTCTTTGTCGCCACGTCTGGCGATTTGCGCGGTTTGGTGTGCGGCGCGGATACGATGGATGAACTAGTCAAACAAGTCAATTTCGCCATTACTGACTTACTTGAGTTGGAGCTGCAAAGCTCCCCCAATCAAGCGCCGATTACTGATTTACGACTGCCTATGCCTGCATGAGTAGCAATACAGATTATTACAAAGAAGTGGTGGCATTGCTGTTGCAGCATGACTTTCGCATGATCAAGGTCGGTATGGGCTCTTATCAGATTTGGGGCAAAGGTTCGCTCAGAGTCACAGTACCCTTGCCGTGTGACTCAAAGCTTTATGCCAATGCCATCATGAAAACCTGCAAAATAAACCACAAATTCTAATGCCGTATTTCCCCATCTCCATTCGCATCGCCGTAATATACCCTTCACAATTTATTCCCCGACCAATCTGATTGCGGTAAGGCGCCAAATTCGCGTAAGCTAAGCGTTCCTAGCGTGGGGTATTTTCATGATGCGATGCCAAAATCCCGATCACCCGCACTGTACCCAATGGGTGCAGCAAGGCGCGAGCGTGTGTGGCGCGCAGCATCCGCAGCCAAAAGTCTCCGAGCAGCCCCGTCCTAGCGCTAACGACGAGCGCGCCACTGCCTTAGCACTCAGTAAGCTAGCGCTCAAACCTAGCATGAATGCCACTAATGCCTCTGCGGCACCAATCACCTCCCACACCAGCAACGCCTATGGCAATCCAGCCTATAAAAGCCAAGCAGTGCATGCGCATTTGCATGTCAGCGGCTTTGATCCACGCGCAGCGGGTGGCAGGCAGAGCATTAAATTGGAATTGCATGGCATTATCGCCCCCACTGGTAGCGTGGTCAGTATGCAAGCTCGCTCTGAGTTGCTGCCAGCGCAGAGCAATAAGCAGCACGGCTATCAAGCACAATTTGAAAAAGCCGCGAATGGCCAATGGTTGCCAGTATTGCTGCCCTTCACCTCGCGCGGCAAAGAGCATGGGCAATATTCGATTCAAATTGAATTGCGTTTAGATAACGATGTCCTGCATCGTCGGTGGTTATCTACCCTAGTGATTTTGGTGCCAAAGAGCAATGCTAGCCTTGCCGAAATCCATCAAACTTTTTTAGCGACGCACAAAAACGTGCGCTTGCATGCCGAAGACGGCGCAATTGCCCATGTGCAAGGAATGCAAGTGGGTGGTAGCGCCTTGCAGCTCGATGTCCACGCCAACAACGGTGCGCTGGCGCAACTCGAATTTGGCAAGGAAAACGGACACAAAGCGGCGGTCGGCGTCGCTAGCATCGCGTGGGATGAAGATTTAATTGAAATCGAACACAAAGAACTCACCGCCGCCAGCAAAACCTCTAGCGCGCCACAAACGGCCTGTATTTTGACAAAAAGCCCCGGCTTGATTCAACATCTACGCCTATTCGCCATGCATGATTGTGTGCTGGGGCGCTGGCAAAGCAATACGCCTGAAGCCGATATTCTCTTAGCGCAATACATTGGGGACACGCCACAAGCCGATGGCCTCACCCGCCGCATCAGCGCACGCCACGCACATCTACGCTTTAGCGGGCAAGGCGTAGAAATTGAAGATATTTCGCGCTTTGGTATATTGCTGAACGATGAATGGCCGGGCAAACACCAACCGCGCCAACTCAAACTCGGGATGCAAATCAAATTCACCCATAGCTTTCGCGATGTTGTGCAACTTGAGGTGTCGGCGCTGTTACCCCACCTTTTGCTATTGCAACGGCTCGATGGTGGACGCTTGCATGAATGCTTTTACTTACTCAAACCCAATACCACGCCACAAGCCAATACCCAGATGCCACTCGGTTTGCCACTGCTGTTTCACGATCATGGCGCGTTTTGGCATGCCGATCAACGCAGCGGCCAAACCACGCGTTTGCAAGCGGGCGGGAAATTCCCTCCCTTAGCCGATTTAGCACCGAGTAGCGAGCTGCGCGAAGCAGTGTATAGCGTGGCGGAACTACCGGCACAAATGGAGGCCATGCGCACGGAGCGCGAAGCATAAATCCCTCGCCAAATTTGAGACTATCGCAAAACTTTTTTCGCGCTAAAGGCAGCCGTCTTCGGCGAAAAAATGGTCATTTGACGCGCAACCAAGCGGATGACAAGCCATCCGCACACTCACCCTGCCCTCTCCCGCAAGCGAGGCTGTCGCGAAACTATTTTTGGCCGCAAAATCATGCGATTTTGCGGCCAAACTCCTCTCGCCCCTTGCGGGAGAGAGGCAGGGAGAGAGGGGGCGGTTGAGCATAAAACAGCATAATTTTGAGCTAAAAATGCAATTTAAAGATTTTATTATTGCCTTTAATGCCAAAAATTTGCTGTGCGGTTGCATCCGCCCCCTCTCCCTAGCCCTCTCCCACGAGGGGAGAGGGGACACACCTTGCGACCGCAGTACCCTTTTGCGACAGCCTCAAGCGGGCGAGGGTACGTACCTCCCACTTTCGCGACAGCAGCAATTTACCCAAAAGAAATTTTGTTAAATATGCAAAATATATCAGCGAGCAAACGCTCGGAGAGATGTATTTCTCATAAAATCCCGTCTATAATTTCGAAAATTAAATAATAAAAATTTAGCAATCCACATCCCCAAGTCTTTTACCTGCCCATAGAGGCGGGACAGACTACCTCCCTGTGAAACACGAACTCCCTAGCTGCTGCGAGGCGGCAGGAATTCGTGCGCGGTAAATCCTTTGTATAGCGGTATCGGCTAGCCACTAGCCGTTTGTATGGAAATGCGCTACCTGTCCCTCTCAACAGAGGCAGGTGGCTTTTTTACCTCCCTCACTTTTTTGAGACCATGACACGCCTAATCCCTCTCCTTCTCATGTGGCTGCTGGTGTGCGCTTCCGCACAAGCGCAAACCAGCTTTAAAAGCCTGAATTATCTGTATAGCATCGCCGGCAGCAAGACTCTTGCTGGTCAACACAATGACCAAAAAGATGGCACCAATGCCAGCACTTACACCGAACGCGTCAAGACCATCACGGGCAAATACCCGGCATTGTATAGCGGCGATTTTCTGTTTCACGGCGATGCCAATTTGCGCTGGGATGTAACATATGAAGCCGAACGCCAATGGAAAGCCGGCGCCGTCGTCAATTTGATGTGGCACGCCTGCCCACCGACCCAAAATGCGGTCTGTCAGTGGGATGGTGGGTTGCTCAGTCATTTGAGCGATGCACAGTGGAATGAATTAATCACTGACGGCAGCGCCCTCAATCAAGTATGGAAATCGCGCATCGATGAAATCGCCGTGCATTTGCAATATTTGAAAAGCAAAGGCGTGGAAGTGATGTGGCGCCCGCTGCATGAAATGAATCAAAACGCTTTTTGGTGGGGTGGCCGCACGGGTAGCAATGGCACGCGCCGCTTATACCAACTGACGCACGACTATATGAAAAACGTCAAAGGCTTGACGAATTTGATTTGGGTGTGGGATGTGCAAGACTTGAGCACCAATTACGCCGATTACAATCCCGGCAGCAGCTATTTTGATGTCGCCGCGCTAGATGTCTATGGTGATGGCTTTAGCAATAGCGCTTACTACAATGCCTTGCTACAACAAGCTGGCAATAAGCCGATGGTGATGGGCGAAACCTTCAAAGTGCCGCCTGCTAGCGTGTTGCAAGCACAACCGCGCTGGACGTTTTTCATGATTTGGTCGTATGGCTTGCAGCAAAATAATTCCGATCAAGAAATTCGCGACACCTATGCCAATAGCCGCGTCATTACCCGCGACAAAATGCCGGGTTGGGACGCACCGACGACACCCAATTTAGCAGCGGGCAAACCTGTCACCGTTTCATCGACCGAAGTGGGTGACAACGTTGCCGCGCGCGCGGTAGATGGCGATATGGGGACACGCTGGTCTTCGCTGTATTCAGATGCGCAATGGCTGTATGTCGATTTGGGAGCGCGCTATAAGCTCGACCGAGTGCGGATTTTCTGGGAAGTGGCACTCGGTAAAGATTTCCAATTGCAAGTCTCCGACGATGCGGTAAATTGGACGACGATCAAATCTGTCACTGGCAACACTAGCTTGAACAATGATTTCAGTGGCTTAAACGGCACTGGACGCTATCTACGTATGCTAGGTTCGGCGCGTGGCACCGAATATGGCTATTCGATCTATGAAATCCAAGCATATGGCACTGCCGTCAATAGCGCGCCTAGCGTTAGCTTGAGCTCGCCCACCAACAACGCCAGCTACAACGCGCCCGCCAGCATTAGCATGGCAGCGACCGCCAGCGATAAAGATGGCACGATTAGCAAGGTCGAGTTTTATAACGGCACAACTTTGCTCGCCACCAAAACCACCGCGCCGTATAGCTACACCTGGAGCAATGTCGCCGTTGGCAGCTATAGCATTAGCGCCAAAGCCTACGACAATCTCGGGGCGGTTAGCAGCAGTAATCAAGCGACAGTAACGGTCAGCGCAGCCACCAACACCAATCTGGCGAAGGGCAAACCCGTAGTCGCCTCTAGCACCGAAGATGCAACGCTTGTTGCCGCCAATGCGGTCGATGGCAATGCGGCGACGCGCTGGTCGTCTTTGTATGCTGATCCGCAATGGATTTATGTCGATTTGGGTGCGAGCTATAACATCAACCGCGTGCGTTTGGTATGGGAAGCCGCTTACGGCAAAGACTATCAAGTGCAAGTATCAAGCAACGCTAGCACCTGGAACACGATTAAATCGGTGACAGGCAATACGCAATTGACAAATGATCTCACTGGCTTAAGCGGGACAGGTCGCTATCTGCGCATCAATGGCACAGCACGCGGTACGGCATGGGGTTATTCGCTGTTTGAATTAGAAGTGTATGGCAGCGCCACTTCCGGCAACAACGCGCCAAACGTGAGCTTGACTGCTCCAGCCAACAACGCCAGCTTCAATGCGCCAGCGTCTATCACCATTAGCGCAAATGCCAGCGATAACGATGGCACGGTATCCAAAGTCGAGTTTTATAACGGTAGCACTTTACTAGGCAGCGATAGCAGCGCGCCGTATAGCTTCACTTGGAATAATGTCGCCGTTGGCAACTATGACATCACCGCCAAAGCAATCGACGACAAAGGCGCGGCGACCACTTCCGCCAAAGTCACCGTGACCGTCAAAGCGGCCGCAAGCGGTAAGCTGGTGGTGGGCTATGTCGCCAATTGGATAGATTTACCAAGCTATGCCAATACGCTGGACTATAGCAAAGTGACACACCTGAACCTCGCTTTTGAAAATCCGAATAGCAATGGATCGCGCTAATTTTGTCGCCAAGATTCTGGCCTATTTGAAAGCGCATCAATTTGATGGCCTAGATGTTGATTTGGAAGGCCCAGCGATCAATGCAGATTACGGCAAATTTATCGCCGCTTTATCGAGCACTTTGAAACCGGCTGGCAAGGGCTTAACCGCGGCGGTTTCGCAAGGTTATGGCGGTGCCGACATTCCGAATTCGACCTTTGCCCAATTCGATTGGATCAATATCATGGCCTACGATGCGACCGGGCCATGGGCACCTAATTCGCCGGGGCAGCATTCCTCGTATGAATTTGCGCAAAGCAATTTGCAATATTGGTTGGGACGCGGTGTGCCGAAATCAAAAGCGGTACTAGGTGTCCCTTTTTATGGCTATGGCTTTGGCGCACAAGCAGGTGAATGGCCCTATTCCAAAATCATCGCCAGCTATGCTGGGGCAGAAAATCTGGATCAAGTCGGCAATACGATTTGGTACAACGGCATTCCCACCATCAAAGCCAAGGTCAATTATGCAGTCGATCAAGGCATTGCTGGCGTGATGATCTGGGAAATGTCGCAAGATGTGGCGGGTAGCAAATCCTTGCTAGGCGCGATTGATGCGGTATTGAAGGCAAGGAAGGTGAAATAAGGGGAAATAAGCTGATTTTTGGCTAAATGAAGGGGAGCGGTTCTGGTTGAACTGCTCCTTTTTTATGGAAGTCTTGCAAGGCAGAGTAGCTTGGATAGCGGAATGCAAAAACTAATCCTCCTGCCCCCAGAGCAGTGGCCGTAACGTGTTGACCAACTCATCCAATGGTTGAGCTTGCAGCTTATTCTTGTGGAGAAATGCATTCCATTGCTGAATCTTAGTGCTGTCCTTTGTGAATACGTCTGACAAACCCAGTGGCAATTGTTGCGGAATAGGGGTTGCCCGGCGCGCAAAAGTAGCTGCAATTGCTTGCTGCAACAACATAGCGTCGAAAGGGACATACTTAGCGATCACCCAAAGATCAAAATAATCTTTGAGTCGGGTATTTGCCATTCCCAAGCTCACCATTGCTTGGAATTTTTCTGCGACAACGGTATAGACAGGATAAGCCCGCATTTCGGGTGCTGCCATGCCATCAAGCAGAACTGGGAATGACACACGTATTGGCTAAGGCGTGATGGCATCACCATAACCGATGTCGATTTGAACATTGCAACGCGCACCATCCAGAATTCCGAGCAAAGTCACCCGAACACCAGCATAGTTCGCCTCTTTGCGTATCTCCGCTGCACGCACGGAAGCGGCGTCGAAATCTATGCCATCATCGCATTTCAGAATACAAACATCCCGAAATAACGCTGCCACCTCATCCACTTCAGAGGAACCAAAGCCTAATAGGTCAATGTCACGCGTGGGGCGATGCGGTTGATCGAACCAAAGATCGAATAGCAATGCACCCTTGAGGAGAAATGCATCGCCCCAGTTGGAAATGCTGAGTCGATAAAGAATCCTCTCTAGCGCATACTTCGTCAAAATCAAACCGTAGTCAGATCCGTTTTCTTTGGCGCGATTGAGTAATCGAGCACGAACCGATGCACCAATATTCTTTTGTCCACTCATGACCTAGCTCCCAATGCTTCCAAGTAAGGACGCATCACGTTTGCCACCCGACAAATCT
>JACPVY010000555.1 GCA_016197345.1 Burkholderiales bacterium | reverse complement strand
CTTCCAGTGGCGTGCCAGTGTTGACGACTTGCACATAGCGTGCAAAATAGCCATCGTCACGAAAGCGTGGCAAGGTCGCACACAATAATTTGCCGCGTAAAACATCGGCAGGGATGCCTAGCATATGGGCGCCACGCTGATTGACGTGGGTGATCAGAAAATCGCTGATCTCGTTATTGGCATCCCGCACACAGCGCAAAATATAAAACGCATCCAAACTCCCTTCCGCCGCCGAGCTTAAAATGCCTTCCGCATCGCGGGCTGCGCGCATATTGCGGCGCGAGCGTAGGGTTTGGCGCGTCAAAAACGTGGTACCAACGATGATCAATAAACTGACCGCGCTAGCATAGGCAAAATACATTTGCTGATACATCTTAAAGCGCTGTGTGGTGTCGGAAATCGGTAGCCCAACCAGTGCTTGGATGCCAAATTCCGGCAATTCACGCACATTGTAGCGACGCGGCACTTTGTCAAAAATTTGCGTCACTTCGATTTTTTCTTCGGTCATGTGCTCGCCATCTATCCGCATCGGGGTGATGCTGACTTGCATTTTGCTGCGCGTAATATTGTGGCCGACGCGTTGCACCGACATTTCGCTATTGATATTGCGCAAAATTAAACTGCCTTGGGTGCTTAAATCGCTGTAGTCATATTGATCGACGAGGTACAGCGGATCAATTTCGACCAAGATCACGCCAGCAAAGCTGCCATCTTTCCACAGCAAGCGGCGGCTCATTTGTATCGTCCAACTCTGTGCAGTGCTATCGGTGACCGGGGTATCGACATACAGCGCGCTACTGCTACGGCTAGCGTGGGCGGAATTGAGCTCGCTATGGACAAAATGATGGAGCGTTAGCGCGCCATTGCTTTGATTGTGTAGGGCTTGGAAGAGGTGGGTGGCGTGATCGGCTTGGCGCAAGATGTAATTGCAATGTTCGGCAAAGGTGCGCACCATTGCTTGACTGCGCGCTTGCCCATCGGCGCGGATATTGCGGCTTTCTTCGGTCAGTTGGAAACCGACGCCGGCCCATAGCGCCAACAGCAGTAGCGCAGCAAAGCCCGCTAGTAAAAACAGCGTATCGAGCTTAAAACCTTGGCGTTGAGCTTGGCTAGCATTCACGGTACGCTACTTTCCTCCAAAAATGTGGAAGCAGGTCTGTGCGCTAGTCGATTCGATAGAGTAAATAAGGCCGTACTTGGCGCGCAGTGGTGATTATTGTGCGCGCATTTGCTGCAAATATGCAATCTGTAAGACGTGGCGTAGGGAAATTGCGACGTTGAGTTGTGCAGTGCTTGCTAAATATTTAATTTTCCACACCCGCGTCGCGTAACCATTGGCGTAGATTGCAGTTGACGCCTAGCGCCGCTTGCACCGCGCGATGTTGTTTGTTGATTTGCGCCGGATCGGTCGCAAGTTGTACTTCGATCAAGCGCTGTGCTAAGGCGATTTCTGGCAGCATGGTGCCAAAAAAGGCGGTTTCTTCGCCGCGTTGTATCAATAATGTAGGGAAATTTTCAATATCCAGATCCGCCGTCAGATCGGCATGATCTTCAATATCCAGCCAGAGGAATTGGCATTCTGGAAAGCGTTCAGCGAGCGCGGCAAATGGCGCTTGGTAGCTTTTGCAAGTGCCACACCAATCGGCGCACAGGCAGGCCACAATCCAACTATCCGGTGTCAGGCTGGCGGCAAATTGGTGGCGATTGTCTAAGGTGAGATGAAAATAAGGCATAGCGTTGCGTCTGAAGAGTGAACGGGCGAAATACTGGCGAAAAGCTTGCCCATTATAGCCAGCCATAGCCAGCCCCCTCGCACACGCCAGCAAAAAACAGTGATTAGCGCGTAAATGCCATCCTGATCCGCGTGCAGGGCAGGGGCAGGCACGGTAAAATAGCCGCCATGCCTACCTTACTTGCCATCGAAACCTCTTCCGAAATTGCTTCCGCAGCCCTTTTACATGAAGGCCAATGCCATCATTTGAGCGCGAGCGGCGTGCAAAATCATTCACAACACATCTTGCCTATGGTGCAAGAATTACTACGCAACGCCAATTTGCGTATCGAACAATGCGATGCCATCGTGTTTGGTGCTGGCCCCGGCTCGTTCACTGGGGTACGCACGGCTTGCGGTATTGCGCAGGGCTTGGGTTTTGCCGCCAAGCGCCCATTATTGCCGGTGATTACACTGGCGGCGATGGCGCAAGCCTGTCTGGTGCAGCGCGCCACTGCCGCTACATTCGACGTGTTAGCGGTGCTCGATGCGCGTATGAATCAAGTGTATTGGGCGCAATATCGTTGGCAAGATGGGGCGTGGCAAACGCTACAAGCGCCGACGTTGAGTAATCCTGCCGATGTGGTCGCCGAAGGGCAGCCTTATTTGTGCGGCAACGGCTTAGATGGCTATGCGTTGCCGCAATTAGCGGCACTCTTGGCGCAGGCGGGGCAACGCATCGTTGAAGTGCAAGTGCCGATGGCCGATGCGATGGCGCAATTAGCGCTAACCGCGTTTCAACAAGGGCAGGCGATAGCAGCCGAACACGCTCAGCCGCTGTATTTGCGCAATAAAATCGCCTACACCAGTGCCGAGCGCGCCGCCGGCATGCAACCGAAGGCGGGCACATGAGTGCTGTGGCGTCAGGTGTGGCGCTAGACGGCAATGCGCTGGTGTTTGCGCCTATGCAGTTGGATGATATCGACGCTGTGCTAGCGATAGAGCAGGCGGTCTATCCCCATCCGTGGTCGCGTACCAATTTCAGCGATTCTTTGCAAAGCCAGTATCCGGCTTGGGTCGTGCGTGATGCGCACCAAGTCATCATTGGCTATGTGTTAGTGTTGTGCGCCCCCTTTGAAGCCCATTTACTTAATATTGCCGTTCATCAAGACGCGCAACAACGCGGCGTTGGTCGGATTTTGCTCGATAAAGCCTTAGCGATTGCGCGCGGGGCGCAGGCAGAAGTGATGATTTTGGAAGTGCGCCCCTCCAATCAGCGTGCACTGGCGATTTATCGGCGCTATGGCTTTGTGCAAACGCGTGTGCGCAAAGGCTATTACCCGGCGCATGATGGGGCGCGCGAAGACGCGATTGAAATGAGTCTGCCATTATGACCAGCTTGACCAGCGATAATAGTGCCGAGCTTGCTAGCAGCCAGCGCCGGCAGCGATTTTTGACCGAAATGGGCATCAAAGTGCAGTGGCAA
Organism: Burkholderiales bacterium; assembly: GCA_016197345.1. Classification (GTDB taxonomy): domain Bacteria; phylum Pseudomonadota; class Gammaproteobacteria; order Burkholderiales; family Burkholderiaceae_D; genus JACPVY01. Next base: position 3,003 of record JACPVY010000555.1, on the reverse strand, counting down.
AGCCGCGCGCGTTTAGCGCAACAGGCTTTGCAGCAGCACGATGCCGCGCCGCTAGACGCAAATACGGAATTCGCGCCGACCGAACCAGTAGCAACCGCAGCGTCACCGATTTCTACTCCTGCGGCTACTCCCGCCCCCACATTTGCCACGTCGGTCCCGGCGCCAAGCGCGACAGCGATGGTCAGCAAAGGCGGGCAAGATTTACATGTGCAGCCTTTGATCCACAAACCCACCGTGAGCGCTAATGCCGATAGCGCGTGGGATGATGAGGTCGCCGCTAGCCCTGCGCCTGCGCCGAGTGCGGCTGCGCATGAGGTAGCCGATGTCGGCATCTTGAACGAGCGTGCGGCGGCGATAGCACAGATGGATTGGGTGCAATTGCAAGCAGCAGTGGCGCAATGCACTGCCTGTGCCTTATGCAAAGGACGTAAGCAAGCCGTGTTTGGTGTCGGCGATCAACAAGCGCAATGGCTATTGGTAGGCGAAGGGCCGGGACGTACCGAGGATGCGCAAGGCGAGCCGTTTGTCGGCAAATCGGGCAAGTTACTCGACAATATGCTCGCTAGCCTAGGCTTGAAACGTGGCCAAAATGTGTATATTGCCAATATCGTTAAATGCCGTCCTAGCGATGCTAGTGGCAATGATAGGCCGCCTAGCGCAGAAGAAGCGAGTGCCTGCCGACCATTTTTAGAGCGCCAGATTGCCTTATTGCAACCAAAATTAATGCTAGCCTTGGGGAAAACTGCGGCAGTCTCGCTGTTACAGCGCGATCCACAGACAGCGGTGGCGAGTTTGCGCGGTCGTGTGCAGCAAGTGCAGATGCGCAACGCGCTAGCAGAAAACATCGCCATGCCCGTCGTCGTCACCTATCACCCCGCCTATTTGTTGCGCAAACCCGGAGACAAAGCCAAGGCATGGGCTGACCTTTGTTTAGCGCAACAGCAGTATGCGCAAGCCTAGGTGCTAGGCTAAGATGCGCTAACCGAAGTGAGTCAACCAAAGTGAGCCAATCACAGTGAATAATCCAGCGCCTGCCACCACTTCGATGCTGACGCAGGCCGTGTTTGCTTGGCAGCACGCGTTTTACCCAACATGGCATGCGCGCTGGCGCGAGGTGCCTCTTGCGGATTATGCGCAAGATGTGCATGCCTTAGCGTGGTTGCTCGCCGCGCCCGATTTGCTTGATCGCCATGCGTCAGTCTGGCAAAGCAAGATTGCTCAGCTAGCTGATGTGAATGTGGTAACGCCTACTAGCGCACAACTACTCGCCCTAGCGCCGAGTTTGCAGCAAGCGATGCAAGCTGAGCCGCAGACGCGTATCGGACGCTATGCCGAAAAATTATTAGCCTTTTATTTTCAGCAACAAGGCGTATTGCATGCGCAGGGTTTGCAAGTGCGGGTTGCTGCCGCCTCGGAAGAAGTTGAAGCGGGCGATGCTGCCAAAGGCGTGCAGACGCTAGGGGAGTTCGATTTTCTGCTCCAGCCCACGGGTAAGCCTAGCGCTGGTCTATGGCATTGGGAATTTGCGACGAAGTTTTATTTGTATGCACCTAGCTTATTGCCGCGCGCCGCTTCGGATTATTTTATCGGCCCCAATCTGGCCGATAGCCTAGGCGCGAAGATGCATAAAATTCTGCAAAAACAATTGGCGCTAGGGCAATACGCACAACTGCCGTATGCCATCGTTCGTGCGCAAGCCTTGATCAAAGGATGGATGTTTTATCCCTTTCAAGATGCAGCGGATGGCGCAGATTCGGCCGCCATATCGCTCGCTGAAAGCGCGAGTGGTTTAGCGCCGGATCATTGCCGGGGTTTTTGGTGTAGCCAAGCCCAATTGCCGCGCTTAATGCAATGTTTGCAACTTGAACACTTGACGAATTTGGCGCGTTTGCGCTGGCTGGCCCCGGCGCTGGTGGCGTCGGGTAGTCCACAAGTACAAGACTTAGCGCAGGCGCAAGAATACCTCGTCCAATATTTTCAACAGCAAACCATGCCAGTATTGTGGGCGCTGTTGCGCTTCGACGATGGCCATTGGTGCGAGGCGGCGCGTGTTTTTGTGGTGCCCGATGATTGGCTCAGCCGCGCACAACAGGCGAACATCCCACAAATGCCTCCCGCTTTTCAACTCAATAAGGAATGATGATGATCAATACGCTCGCCGTTTGGCATGAGATTGTGGCGCAACGCGATATGCGGCAATTGGCGGACTTGCTAGCCGATGACGTGGTCTTTTATTCGCCAGTCGTGCATACCCCGCAAACGGGCAAAATGCTGACTAGCATGTATTTGCACGCCGCATTTAAGGTCTTTTTTAACCCAAGCTTTCACTATGTGCGCGAAACGACGAGTGAACGCGATGCAGTGCTTGAATTTATGGTGGAAATGGATGGCATCCAAGTCAACGGGGTTGATATGTTGAAGTGGAATGAGGACGGCCAGATCATCGAATTCAAAGTCATGCTGCGACCATTGAAAGCGGTCAATCTGATCCACCAGAAAATGGCGGCGATGCTGCAAGCTGCCGCAAACACGAGCAAGGCGCCTGACTAGGCATTAGTTTCTGATAGGGCTAGTGTTTGATGACACCGCGCCTGCAGATCAACTGATGGCAATGCAAGCTCAGAGAGACGGCGGCCTGAGCTTGCATGCTTAGCGGATTTATGCGGTTTTTTGACGACGGCGCAAAAATGCCAGTGCTCCCAAGCCTGCAATCATCATTGCGTAGGTCTCTGGTTCTGGTACCGCAGCGACCGGGGTATCGGTCACCGAAACGTGGGCGAACACGGCTGCTCCCGGAATATCGGTGGCGAATTGCTCTAACATGATATGGGTCGATTGCGCGCCCAAAATGGCGGAATCAAAAGCGATGCTGTAGTGGTGGAATTGACCATCATTGATCAAATTGATAGGCGTGCTGTAGGCCGTCGAACTGCCAGCGATCCAATAATGGTTATCCGCATAACCAGTGCTGATACCAAAATAACCGCCGCCATTCAAGCCAGC
>JACPVY010000018.1 GCA_016197345.1 Burkholderiales bacterium | reverse complement strand
GTATTTTTTGACTTCTTCTTCGCTGATTTCTTCAAATACCTTGACCACTTTTTGCACACCCGAAACAGTGCGCGCCAATTCTGCTAGCTGCGTCCCTTCGCGCTGCGTGACCCGTCCCAATAAATAGACAGTGCCGCGCTCAGTGACGATTTTGACTGAGTTAGCGTAGACGTCTTTGCTGTTGATGATGCTAGCTTTAACACGGGTGGTGATGAGGGTGTCAGAAGAACGCGATGTCAGGCTAGAGACACCTGATACTTCCAAATAATTGATGACTTCGCGCACTTCTTCGATGGCGCGAATTTCGCGCTCGGCTTGCGCGCGCATTGCTTCGTCTTTCACTTCGCCCGTCAACAAGACGCGGCGATTATAGGCATTGACGTTGACATGGCCAGCTTCACCTATCACCTTTGGCAATTGGGTTTCGCCTTTGAAGACGATGGATTTATCTTCGGTTTGCGCCCCTAGCGTGCGGCGATCAGCGGCGGCGATACTGCCCACCACTGCGCTACCGACCGCCATTTCGACGCAAGCACTGAGATTGGCCATTAAACCGAGGGCCAGCGCAGTGCGCGCGAATGTCGTGATCACTTTATTCATGCACATCTCCTCCAAACAGCGCGACATCGATACCATCACACAAACAGTGGATGGTGAGTAAATGAACTTCTTGGATACGGGCAGTACGTTCGTGCGGCACGCACAGGTGAACATCGGCGTCGGTAATCAACTTGCCAATTGCACCGCCATCATGGCCAGTCAAAGCGACAACGCGCATATCGCGCTCTAACGCCACTTCAATCGCCGCCACCACATTGGCGGAATTACCCGAGGTCGAAATGGCGAGTAACACGTCGCCCGCTTGCCCTAGCGCTTGCACTTGCTTAGAAAAAATCTCGCGGAAACCATAGTCATTGCCCACCGCCGTCAAAATCGAGCTATCGGTCGTCAACGCTAAAGCAGGGAGTGGCAAACGTTCCCGTTCAAAACGCCCGACTAGCTCGGCCGCGAAATGCTGCGCATCGGCCGCTGAGCCACCATTTCCGCAGGCAAGGATTTTATTGCCGTTAGAGAGCGCTGCAAACATCAAATCCACCGCTTGTGCGATGGCTGGGGCCAAAGCAGCAGCAGCTTGAATTTTGAGTTCGGCACTTTCGTGAAAGTGGCCAAGAATGCGGTTATTTATCATGGTGAAAGAGTATAGTCTGCGGCCCGGATTATAGGATTAACTTCAGGGCCAAGGATTGAAAGAAAGTGTTACCAAAAATTTATCATAGTAGATCTGACATTGATTCTGGTTCAATCAGCAGCCGCAATGATATCTTGCAACCAGAAAATTTGCCCAGCCTCGATGGCGATCAGATCAAAACGGCAGCGTGGCAGAGGTGAATGGCGTTGTAGATAATATTGCGCTGTTAGCAATAAGCGCCGTTGTTTGGCGGGTGTCACGCTAGCGCTAGCGCCGCCAAACTTCGCACTCGCGCGCAACCGCACTTCGACGAAGATGAGTTGCGCGCCGTCGCGCATGATGAGGTCGATTTCGCCTGCTTTACACCGAAAATTCCGCTCTAGCAAGACCAACCCACGCTGCTGTAAATAGGCAAGTGCCGCATCTTCGCCCGCCTGCCCTAGCGCTTGCGTATCGGCACGCGGGCGCGCTAGCTTAGGCAATTTCAGACCTTGCCACCAATTCATTGCGGGTTAGGATTTAACAATTGGATACGGCCTTGACGATAAATCGCGCTAGGGCTGATGCGCTCAAAGCTATACACGTCTTTTTTGATATTGATTTGCAATTTGCCAGTCACGCCATCCAGCTCAAAACCTTTGCCGGGCTTTAAGGCTAGCGCGCGGGCAACGCGATAGGCATCTATGCCCAAGGCATACAAGCGCTCCAAATCGGCGCTACGTTTTTGCTCACCCTCTTGGATTAAACGCGGATAAATCATGACCGCAGGATGATCGCGTTGCAATTGCCAAGGAATTTCTAGCAAACGCACGCCATCCAAATAGCCGATAGGGTCAGGCTCTTGGCCATCGGTCAAAATATTGCGATTGAGTTGGGAAGTGCCGTACAGCGGCAAATCATAGCCAATTGCATGCCGCAATTGCCGCGTTTGCTCAGAATCGAGCGCGATGAAAGCAAGATTAGGCATTTTTTCAGCGGCTTTGTCATTCGCTTTGTCGGCAGGCTTATCTGCCGCTTTATCGGTCTTATCAGCGTTGTCGTTCTTTTCTATTTTGTTCAGTTGCAAAAGATTTTTCAGCGTCGCCAGTCCAGCGGCGCTCAAAAACCCCGAACTGCTATTGATTTCTTGCTGCATCACTTCGCCGCACAGTTTTTGCCATTGCAGCGCAAACGCTTTTGCCGCACGACGTTGCCAAGCGATATTGGAAGAAAGGACTAAGGCTTTTTTGCCACTCCCGCTATTGGCAAAGGCTAAGTTTGCCAATTGCCGCGCTTCATCTTCGACCGACAAACCCATGATCAGCAAATGATTGGGTAGCTTAGACGGTGGGGGATCATTCGGGCTGCGGGGTTCGGGGCTATTCAAGGCTATCGTTGGCTTGCTAATCGCGCCACTGTCGATCAGGCTCGAAACCCCGGCGCGTGGCAATGGTCCCACTAGCACATCGTGTTGCGCGAGCGCTAATTGATAGCTATCGAGAATATCGGCACCACTTTCACCGCTTTCCAACACATTCACGGTGATGTCATCTTGCTCGCTTTCCCACGCTGCCAAAAAGCCGCTTTTGATCACTTCCGCCACCTGCCCTAGATTTTCTGAGCGCAAGGGCAATAGCAGCGCCACGCGTTTGGCGGTGACTTTTTCGGTGGGAACGGCCCGCACATCGATCACAGCCGGTGCGGTAGCGGGAGCTGGCTCTGTTGGGGTAGGTGGTGTCGTGCGTTGCGACGCTTCTGGCACGGCGAAAATTTCGACTTGCGCCGGTTCGCTATCATTTGGAGTCGTTGGCGGCAATGTGTTAGCCTGTAGCGCTCCGGTGCAGGTCAGCGCGAGTGCGCACACCAACGTGAGCCAACGGCTTTTTGCCGCGATTTGCCCTTTACTTTGCATCCAACTTTTAGCCACCTTGTACCTCCATGAGCCATCGCCCAAAACAAATTCACGACAATCAAGCAGAAATCACTCGTACCCAGCCCGTAGCTGATCTTGCGCACGACGACAATGCCGCTGTCGCCCGCGCCTACGATACGGTACACGCTGCCGCCAGCTTAGCGCGCGACGTCAGCAGCCAAGTGTATCCTGTCGCAGCATTATATGTGGTGGCAACGCCAATCGGGAATTTGTGCGATATCAGTATTCGTGCTTTGCATGTGCTAGGGCTGGTCGATGCGATTGCTTGTGAAGATACCCGCACCAGTAGCAATTTACTCGGCCGCTATGGCGTCTCTAAGCCCTTGATCGCCGCGCACCAACACAATGAGCGCGAAGCGGCGCAAAAAATCGTCAGCCGCCTACAGCAAGGGCAGCGGATAGCCTTGATTTCCGATGCGGGCACGCCGGCCGTCTCCGATCCCGGTGCGCGTATCGTCGATGCGGTGCGCGCTGCCGGTTTGCGTGTGATTCCACTGCCGGGTGCCAGCGCTGGCGTCACGGCGTTATCGGCGAGCGGTTTATTAGATGAGCAATACTATTTTGTTGGATTTTTACCAAACAAAAGCAAACAACGGGAACAAGCGCTGTTGCCGCTGCTAAATTTACCCGCCAGCTTGATTTTTTATGAGGCGCCACACCGCATCGCCGAGTGTGTCCACAGCCTCGCCACCCTCTTCCCGCCACAACGCCAACTGGTGCTTGCGCGCGAAGTCAGCAAACTCTATGAAGAAATTTGGCGCGGCACGATGGCGCAAGCGGTCGATTGGCTCGCGCAAGATGCGATGCATAGCAAGGGCGAATTTGTAGTGATTGTGCAAGGAGCACCTGCGCAAAGCGAGGCGCAAGATGTGGAAGCTGAACGCGTATTACGGCTATTGCTAGCCGAAGTCGGCGTGAAAGCAGCCGCGCAACTCGCGGCACAGATCACGGGGGCGAAGAAAAATGCGCTGTATCAATTGGCGCTCAACATCGTCGCTGAAACCGGCGAGGCAGCGCCGGAAGAAGATACGCCCGATTAAGTCGCTACGCCCAGCATGCGCTGACGCAACCAGCGATTGGCGGGTTCCGCCACATAGCGCGCGACCAGCCATGCCAGCGCCGCTGACAACGCGAGAAACGCTAGCATCAGCGGCAAGCGCGCCGCATAGCTGACTTGTTCCCGCGTCCAGATGTTGCGCAAAAGCGCGAGCACGACGATATGGAATAAATACAATTCATAGCTATAGCGACCAAACCAACGCAACGGTGCCGTCGCGTGGCTAGCGGCACCCGGGTGAGGTGTTGCCGCAGCAAAAATATACACGGCAGCCGCCAGCGCCATCCAACTAAAACCAAAAGCTTCGTGCCCGTGAATGCCGATCAAATACAGCGCGAAACACGCCAGCAAGGCGCAGATACGCAACAGCCGCGCCACATGGAAAGGCAGAGAAAACCGCGGGGCGATCAGCGCTGTTAAGCATCCCAGCGCAATCGCATCAAAGCATGCGGCATAGCCATACATGAAAAAAAGTTCATTATCGGCATGCTGCGCGCGGTAAAACGGTGCATACATGATGGCGGCAAGGCAGAGCAGAATAAAGAACAGATTTTTACGCAATAGCACGCAAGCCAGCGGCAGCGCGAGGTAAAACACCTCTTCTACCGAGAGCGACCAATAAATATTCAAGCAATAATTGAAATACCCTTGGCTTTGCATCAAGACGTTATGCCAAAACGTCAGCACAGATCCGACCGCAATCACAAAATACGATGCAGGCAAGGCATGATCGCCGTCGCTATTGTCAAAAAAGGGGACATCCAAGCTGCCCAAGATGACGATGATCAACAGCACCAACAGCAAGGGCGGCATGATGCGCGCAAAGCGATAGGCGTAAAAACGCCCAATTTCCATCCGCGACAAATGGCCCCAACGCGCCAGACTATTACTGGTGATCAGATAGCCGGAAATAACGAAAAACAGCGTCACGCCATAGTTGCCGCTATTCCCCAACGCGACCAGCACAATTTTCGGCAATACTGCAGCAAGTGGGCTATTTTTCAAGCCAAATGCGAGCGCAAAATGCAGCACCAATACCGTCAAAATCGCGATGCCACGAAATAAATCGATGTGCTCGTTGCGCGCAATCGGGACACAAGAGGTGGATGCAGGGACAGGATTCATTGCCATCAGCCAAAGTGCTGCACTATGCCATAGATCAATCAGCAATTCGCAATGAGGGACAGATCAAAAAGCGGGAAATTGCAATCAGCAGAAAGTGGCGTGAAAAACCTCGCTGTTACTCATGTCGTCATACAGAACGCCAGCCATTGCATCAGATATGCATGTCGTGCGCGCCCTACGTTTTCCGACTAGGCTAAAGCGAGGTACACAAGTGCAAGATTCGCAGAAGTTGCACGCATCATTGCACTCAATAAGGCGCCCCCACCTCATCATTTTCATCGTCGATAAAGCGTTCGATCAGCGCGACATAATCGGCGTACGACGTGGTATGCGGCTCTAAGCGCCGTTTCGCCTCATACGCATGTTCAAATTCATGCAAAGCACAGTCGATATCATGCAACTGCGCCATCAAATTTTCTTCTATCATCGTATGCGCATCGACGCACGCCATCCGCTGCCGCAAGGCATCGCGCTCATACAATAACAAAGAAATTGCCATCGCCATACTGCGACAGGAGAGATAAATACTTCTAGCCAAGCTGATTCCAGTAAATAAATGAGTTAAGTTTTTTATTAATTAAATTTGATAGTTCGGCCAATAAGAACAAACCTTCCATCGCAGAGCAAATATCAATTTCAATTCAGCACAATCGCGTTGCTTTTCCCAAAAATGCAATTTCAACCATTTAAAAAACACACCAAAATTAAAAATTCACTTCTTATTTTTTAACGGGTTTAATTTCTTTGCTTTTCAAATCAAGCTCAAAATATTTACCACGCTCAGTCTTTATGTGCATTTTTCCTTTAACAATTTTTAATTTCACAATATAATCTTCCTGCTTATCCTCTTCAACATCTACATCTTTGTGAACATCAAAAATCTTTAGGGTCCAAAGTTCTTCGCCAGTGGAAATTTTAACTGATCGAATAATACCACTATCTTGTTCAAAACCCCGATCTTTTCCGAAAGGTATTACCTCATAACGTATCCCATCAACATTAACTGGCGCCACTTTCGCGGGCGCTATTCTTTTTTTTGAGATCTCTTCTTGTAATCTATTCGATTCTTCAGCATGCGCCACCGCAACGCATGCCAAAACTGCACTTAACACAATGCTTAGCGTCAAGCACAAATCACGAATCGTCGAAGACAATTTTTTCATAATACTGAAACTTTACGGGTAAAAAGGTCTAACGCGTATTTTCTACCACGCTCGTCCTCTGCCAGCAAACGCGATCCCGCAACATCAACTTTGAGAGAAGTTAAAAATAAATCCTGCTTATCTTCTTCCATGTCTGGGTCATATTGAATTTCGTAAAGCGCAACAACCCATAGCTCTTCGCCAGTTGTATTATTTATGGCAACGACATGCCCGCCATTTTGGGTCAAGCCACGGCCTTTTCCCCACAGCGGAGCCTCATAGCGTGTGTTACCCAATAAAACCGGAGGCAATTGTTCTGGCTCTAAACGTTTTTTCATATCAACTCCCCAATTTAAGCGACCTTTAGTGTTTTTGTGCGATCAGCGGCAGATAACATACCTGCTAGGTCAACGCAAAAATAGCCCCAAGTATCCGCATTTGTAATGGCCTTAGCAAAGGGCATCGTTGTTTTACTTGGTTTCAAACCTTTAAAATCATATCTAACATCACCCGTTGCCAACACTCTATGCGACAACTCATGGATAATCGTTTCGACACAAATCCATAAACGACTGGAAGTTTTTGCCGCCTCCAAAAAAGCACCTTGAATATAAACAACATTCAATCGCTCAGATCTGCGTACAAAAGCCCAATCCTTCCAGCCGCCTGAGTTTCTATCTAATGCTTCATCAGAAAAGACTAAGGTCGTTGAATTCAATACATCTGATAATTTTTTATAACCATCAAGCAATGTTTGAGCCGCTTGTTGCAGTTGAATATCCGTTGTATCTTCATCTGCAAACCAGTCCTTGATTAATTCTTTAGTTTTATCATCCAACGCGGCAAGTTTAATAGTCGCTTTTTGTGTTGCAGCAAGCGCATGCCCAAGCGCCGAGCACATAACTATTCTTTCAGTCAAAGAATATACTTCCGTCGTTTTTTCTGTTTTCGGCTTATAATCTTTTTCCACACCAGAAATTTCAGTATATACCCAAGTTTTATATCCTTTTGGCGGGGAATATATCCAAACATCCTGAGCGCCACGTTTATGACTTCTATACAAATGCCATAACATTTTTAGGGTGGCCACTCGCTCAGCAGGATCATCCTTATCAGCATTTTTCGCCGCCGCGACCAACGCATCGCCGCGCTTGCCTTTGGGATTTACCAAAATTTTAGTTCGCAATTTGTCTAAACCTGTTGCGTGGGTTGGATTTGGTCCATCCACAGCAAGAAGCTCTTTGACATTGACATCTTTAGTTAAAAATTTAGCCCAATCATCAGCAAATTTTTGCCCATCTAACACAGCCCGTGCCTTGTCGTACGCTTCAGTAAATGACTTCATGCTGTTCCCATTTCAAAGTTGGCGTTTCACAATAAAAATTGATCTAACTTCATCCAATCTGTTGAAAATTCCAACCGCCCCCTTGCCAATTGCCATCCATCATTGCGCCGCATTGGGCGGGGCTGGGCATGCCGCGGCAGATCAGCAAGCATGGTTTGATTTTTTCTGAGCCTTCTGTCCACCATAGCGTATGACCATGCAGCGCCATTTGTGCCAATTCTTGCGTCACGCCGGGCAGAGCAGTGCCTAATTGCGCGAAACTGTTCAAGCCTAGACAAGTCGCACCGCTGATCGGGCCGCGTCCTGGGACTAAGCTGCCCGTGGCCAAAATGTGGGTAATGCTAGGCGTATTTTGCAGCGTGCTTTCCAATTGTTCGAGCTGGAAGCCTTCGCCCAAAGAGCCTAGGGCGAGGTCTTCCAGATTTTCATACCAAGGATTGCCACTGCGCAGCCACTCTAGCGTGCGGGCATGGCCGAAATTTGGCCCGGCTATCGTCAAGGGGAAATGCCGCCCTACCCTATCGACGCTAGGCATCACAACGCCCGCCCACGCTTGTCTATCCAGCACGCCGCTATCGACGGCGAAACGCCAGATCGGTGCGGTCAGATAGGCATTCATCCAGCCATTACCCATGCGCTGCTTGCTGTGTTGCAAACCGAGTTGCAGCCATTCGTCCCAAGCGTCGATAAAGCTGCGCGGTAAGCGACGGGTGACGAAATCGCCGTGGGTCGTCACCTTGCCATAAAAGCCCGGCGCGTTGTCGTACCCGCTCATTACAGTCTATCCAAGCAGCGGAACTGTTCTAGCGCCGCGCGGTTGAATGGGTTAATCACGCTATTGGCGCGCAAATCGAATTGCACTTTTTTGCCATCCAACTCGTAATTGAGCTTAAAGCGCTCGCCAGCGGCGGTCGTTTCCAGCTTGCCATGATCGATCATGCGCAGCCAAGCCCACCCACCATCGGTACGCAATTCACGCGTCAGCGGTGGCGCGACGTCAAAGAAACGCACGCTACCATTGCCTTTGCCGCTAGGCAGTTGGAAGCTAGTCGCACGTTGTTGCGGGCCGGGGGTGTATTGCAATGGCTGGCCATCGATTTCCAAGGTGAACTTGGTTAGTGCAGGATCGGCACTGGCCACCGTTAAATCAAAGCGCATCGACGGCTGTTTACCACCGGAACCAAAGAAGCTATCGCGGATTTTGGCTGCGCGTTGGAATTCCGCCAAGACGCCCGGTGGAATGCCAAGATCGGAATTACCGACCGGACGCCAAGTCCATGTCGCGCTGCCTTGATTGACATAGGCCGCCAGATTTTTCTGGAAGAAATCATCAATCAAACCGCCGGGCGAGAAGAATTTACCAAAATCATCTGGCGTAATTTCTTGCGCCGCGCTCTTGACTAGCGGATAACGTCCCGCCACTGCCTGACGGCAAAATTGCGCTACGCCTGCCGTCCACAGCGAATTGATACGCTCGCGTTCACCACCCTTGGTCAAGCCATTGGTCGCGGCATCCACGGTTTGGATGATGCCTGCGAGCGGTTCTGGTTTATCCAAGCCATCAAGCTTCAAGCGGCTCATAGCGTCGCCTGCTGGTGCAGGCTGACCCGCATTTTTAGCGGCAGCAGCTTGCGTCAGATAGGTTGCGACTTCTTTCATCATCGCTAATGTGCCATCGAGTGGGCTAGCGCCGCCCGCTCCTGCGGCACCTGCGCCAGCGCCCGAAGCGGCGGCCAAGGCCGAAGCTGCGCTAATGCCAGCGGTGCGATGCAAGTTTTCGAAATGCTCATCCACCGGATGTTTCGGCGCCACCGAAGGTGCGGTCGACGCGCCAACATCGGCCCCAATCGCACTCTTCAATTTTTCTTTCGCGGCGCTCAAAGCGCCTTTTGCCGCACCTGCCGCTGCGTCTAGCACCGCTTTGCTGGCGTTCGCATTGGCTAGCGTGGTTTCCTTCGCGGCACCTGTCATGAATTTGCGCAATGGCGAATCCGGGCCAGTCAACAAGGTGACGATACGCGCCCCTTCATCCAAGGTCGAGAAACGTTTGACGCGCACATCTTTCAAGTAGGTGTGCCACCAAATCTTGTTTCAATTGAATAGGCGTTTCGTCTTTGATCGCATCGAGTAATGCGGTGACATGGCCATCCAATGCGGCGCGCTGGTTCTCGGTAGCGCCGTTCAGGGTGCGATCCCAATCAAGCGAAATCCACGCCGCAATCGAATCGCTTTCGAAATGCTTGCCGTCACCTAGCATCAAATACACACGCAGGGTCGAATACAGCTCTTCCAAGTTTTCCGAGCTACCACGACGCAACTCTTGCTCCAAACGCGCTTGCACTAGCGGCAACAAACCTTGTTTCAAGACGCGCAGATATAGCGAATTCGCGCCTTCACCCAGTTTTGGCCGTTGCGACAAACCTAGGCGCGACAGCGTAGGGACAGAGTAATTCGGGTCTTTTTGCTCAGCATAGCCACCCGGAATTTTGCGCGCTGCATCTAGCACGGACAAGACGTCAAGCACTTTCAAATCTTGCGGCACCGCTTTCGCTTTTTGTTCAAGCTCGGTCACGCTCTTGGCAACATCGGCGATATATTGTTCGTTGCGCTTATAGCTAATCGTCAAACCGATCACGCCCGCCAACAAGAAAATACCGAGCGCAGCGCATGTACCCCAGAAAATCATTTTGCGTTTCTTTTCAAAGCGCAAATTCGAACCCACCAAATCGGCTTCTTTGAAAATCACATCAGACAATAAACGGGTGATGAAGTAGCTACGCCCGGTGTTGACGCCCGCTGGTAAGGCTTGACGGTCAAGGCCGAATGCGCCCGCTAACGCGCCCATCACGCGGTCAATTGGGCTACCTTCTTGCGTGCCGCTAGAGAAATACACGCCGCGCAATAAAGCGCGCTCTTCATAGCGGGTGGATTGGAAAACGTCTTGCAAGAACAAATTCAGATTTTCGCCAACAGCAGCGAATTGTTGCGGGAAGCTATAAATCAAAGCACGGCGTTTCACATCGCGCTCGCTTTGCACGCGCGATAGCACGCGCGCTTGCAATTGCTGCTCTAGCGCTTTAAATTCGCCGGGGAAGGAAGCTACTAAATCGTCGATTTTTTCGGCGTCGAGTACGGGGAAGGTTGCGCCCCATACTTGCGCCCGCTCGTCGCGGCCTAGGTTATCGAAAAATTCGATGAAGCCTGCCAGCAAATCGCATTTCGTCACCAAGACATAAATCGGGAAGCGGATTTCGAGGCGGTCGTGCAATTCTTTGATACGTTCGCGTATCGCCAAGGCTTGTGCCTTGCGCTCGTTATCGCTCATCGTCATCAATTCAGCCGCGCTGACGGCGATGATCACACCGTTGATTGGACGACGACGACGATGTTTTTTCAGCAAATCGAGGAAGCCAAACCAGCCCGCTTTATCGACTTCGGTATAACTATCTTGAGTGGTATAGCGGCCTGCGGTATCGAGCAAGACCGCGTCTTCGGTGAACCACCAATCGCAATTACGGGTGCCGCCGACGCCGCCGATGGCTTTTTTGCCCATCGTTTCAGCCAATGGGAATTTCAAACCCGATTGCGTCAGCGCCGTGGTCTTACCTGTCCCCGGTGCACCGACAAACATATACCACGGTAATTGGTACATGTATTGGCTGCCAAATTTGCCTTGCGCTTTCGACTTTTTCAAGGTCGTCATCGCTTCTTGCATCAGCTTATTGAGTTGCGCCACTTCTGCCGCAGATTCTTGTGCGCCGGGTGGTGGCGGTGGCTGATCTTCGCCTGCCACACTTTTCATCAACTGTGCGTTAGCGAGCTTGGCGGCCAGCATTTTCCATATGAAATAACCAGCCCAACAGACAAATAGCAAGCCAATAATGACCCAGCGTACAGTTTCCGATTCAAGCGGATGCGCTTCACCAAAGCCAAGTTGTGGGCCACCAAACCAAATCAGCAAAGAAAACAAAAACAGGCCGATAAACGACAGGACGGGCGGCTTGAGGAACCATGCAAAAAAGTTCTTCATAAAATTCCGGGGTAGACTAAATTAATCAAAGGGCTAGCGGCTTATTGCCCACTAGCAGGAGTCTGGACGATGATATCGACGCGGCGATTGCGCGCGCGGCCCGCAGGTGTATCGTTTTTCACCAGCGGTTCGGTATCACCTTTCGCTTCCACGCTATAGCGCTCAGGCTGGCCGCTACGTTCCAACAATTTTTTCTGCACTGTCAGCGCACGCGCTTTCGACAGATCAAAATTCGATGGATAGCGCGAGAATGGGGACGGACGCTGATCATCGGTATGTCCCACCACCACGACCTTACCCGGCACCGTTTTCAGCGCATCACCGATACGTGCCATCAGCGGCTCAAAGTCGGACATCAATTCCGCGCTACCAGAACCAAACAAGCCATCACCACGAATCGTGACGATGGAGCGCTGTTCATTTTCATCGACATCAACCAGTTTCTTTGCGATCTCATCCGCCAAAAAGCCAGCCACCCGTACCACTTTTTTCGGTGGCGTTGCGGGCGCAGGCGCGGCGGCGACAACGCTATCAACTTTGATTTTTGCCAAGCCTTTGAAGACGGGATCGGAATCGCTATTGAGCATGAAGTTCAGCGTCATTTGCAAAATCAAAATCAGCGCCAACACGACCACCGCAATGATCCATAGCGGCACCACGCGCATGCCATTTTTCGCTTGGGTCACAACCCCTTGCCAACGCGGGGACAGGTTCGCCTCAATTTCGCCACGCTCTTTTTGTATCATTTGCTGCAAACGTTCACGCAGCGTTTCGAGCTGAGCGCGGCCATTTTCAATCACGCGGTAGCGCCCTTCCAAACCGAGCGCTAAGCATAGATACATCAATTCCAGCACATTGATATTGGCCTTCGGGTCTTGCGCTAAGCGCTGCATGATGAGGAAGAATTTCTCACCACCAAAGGCTTCATTGTGAAAGGCCACCAGCAAGCTGCGGCTAGACCAGACGCTAGAACCGCCCCATGGTGTGCTGGAAATCGTTTCATCTAAAAAGGTACACAGCGCATAGCGCGCGGCGGCGGTGGCTTCAGGATCGACATGCAAGGCGCGTGCTTCAGCTTCAAAATTTTTCACCGCTTGGATCAGTTGCAAGCGCAACTCTTCCAAATTGGTGTACGACGCCATATAGCGTAGCGGCACAATCAGCGCTAGCAGCGGATTGGCCGCCTTCACTAGCGGATTCAGGCCCATGCCGTGTAATTTCATGCTGCCAGCATCGGGCGCCGGGCCGCGTGGTGCCTGCGCAGGGGCTTGCGCTTGTGCGGGCGCACCACCGGGGCGACGTATGCCCGGCGATGGAATCATCACGGTACCTTCGGGGTCTTGCCCACCCGGAAAATTTTGTTGATCGCTCACTTTACTACCCTTCTCAAATCACTCGCTGAAGTACCACGCCTAGCGTTCGCTGTCGCCTAGCGTCGTATCGCCCAAAATTCCATTTTCAAACCGGGGAAATCGCCTGCGACGTGCATCGCAAAGCCAGCTGCCGTCAACATTTTCCAGAACTCACTACCACGATCGAGTTCGAAATAGGTAT
>JACPVY010000637.1 GCA_016197345.1 Burkholderiales bacterium | reverse complement strand
CATCAGGCCCAAACCTGCCAACATCATTGCATAGGTTTCTGGTTCTGGTACAGCAGCCACGGTCACGCTAACGTTATCCAAACGGGTGAACGATGGGTCATTGCGTGCGCCGAATTTCAATTCGGTTGCATTGCCAGTTGCTTTCAAGCCGCTCAAGGTGACGTGAGTCCAATTCATTGCTTGATTGTTGAAGCCATACACAACGCTACCGTTGAAGAAGGATTGGAAAGCGACGTTCGAGGTACCAGCGCTGTACACGTCAAACGACAGGTTGTAGGTGTAGTTTGCTTGGGTTGCCAAGATTTGGCTGATGTAAGCTGGCGAACCAGTTGCGCCACTACGCCACAAGAAAGTGTGATTCGAAGTGGTGGTGTTCGAGATCACGTCGGACAAGCTGGTGTTGCCGGATTTGGTCCAACCAGCAAAGGTGCCGGTTTCGAAGTTGCCATTGGTAACCAATTCGACTGCTGCATTAGCGGAGAAAGCGGAGACAGCTAACAGTGTTGCAAGTGCAATTTTCTTCATGTTGATAAGTCTTCCTGAATATTGTTGTTTGGGTGATTCCAGTGCGTTTTGAAGCGAGCGTTTCTGGAATTGGCGATTGTAAATGCATGAAACAATAGTCGCAACTAAAAAATTTAAATAATGAATAGGAAAATTCATCTATTAAGTTGGTTAATGCACCGATTATTCACAATGTTAATGCTAGCTAAATTAAGTTTCATAGGGAAAGAGATAATGAGATTCTCTTGAGAAATATTGCCTAATGGAAAATATAGTTTTAGAAGATTGATTCGAGAAGCCTCAACCATCATTAAATATATTAACGGCACATCAAAACAGTTTGAATTTTCAGGTTTTAAATCAATAACACTTACTAATCGCCACTAGTTAGCCTGCTATACCTCCATTCATTCAATTCATTTCACAAGCGTAATTATTTTCACATGGAAATATTTATGTAGGACAAGCTTTGCCGCGTCACCTTCACTTTCCATATAGGAGGCAATGCAGATGTACACTCACCAAGCCATGGCGTGCAATGCTGGGGTGACAATACTTACGGCGAGCTAGGCTATGGCAATACCACGCCCGTGCCCTTCCCTATGGATGTGGTGGGTATGTTTGGCAGTGCGCCACCTCAAATCCCCGTTCCCATCAGCCCAGTAACGAGCGATATCCCCGTCTTTACGTGGAAAGCCATCGCTGGCGCGACTTCATATCGTTTGAACGTAAATGGCAGGATCACGGTGTATAGCGCCGCTAGCGCTGGCTGTGAATCGGGTCAAGGATATGCACCATCACGAGCGCCCACCTCACACCGGGCAATTACACATGGTACGTGCAAGGTTTTAATAGCTATGGCGATGGGCCTTGGAGTGCAGCAATGCTGTTTAAAATCTGATGCGATCTTGGGTCGCTGTAGGGTAAGGCGCGGCAACGAACGCTGCGCCTTGCTAGGCAGAAATCGCTTCAAACCATGATGCATGTTCAGCGGTGTATTCTTGCACTGGACCTTCATGCACAGTCTCCAGTTGCAAGCCATACAGGCTGCCGAAATAGACAAAGCAGCTTATCGGTTCAGCATCTACATCATTGCGCGGCAATACTTGTATGGTTTCTCGTACATACCAATCCGGCTCGTTAATCCGCTCTAGCACATCCATTTTCGCTAGCGCCGCATCACTAACTTCAAATACCTGCCCCACAACCTGAAAACCCTGCCCCGCCTGATTGAGCAACCAAGGCAAATAGCGATTACCGATGATGTAAAGAGGAAATTCTTCTAGCGTAACGAATTCGCCGGGGAGGCGAGTGCCAGTATTGACATGACGGTTGCGAAAACCATCTTTGAGGGTGCCATAGACAAAAATTTTATGCTTCATGTGCGGGGATAGCGATAAAGAGAAGCGTTTCATTATGCCGTAATTTTTGTATGCTTGCGTATGGTGCTGTGGATATAGCTGTTGATAAGCTGTGGGTATAGCGCGGGATAAATGCTGTATAAGCCTTGGATAAGCAGTGGAAAAGTAGTTAGCTTAATTGGCTTTTGATTGATGAGTTTGAGCGCAATGCGTAGTACCAATCCAAGCTATAGCCGCTTTTATCTGTGTATATCCTTGTGGATAAATACTGGAATAAGTATGGGAAAAGTGGTGCATAAGCTGTGAACAAGATTTTGCAGAATTACTAGGCGATTCAACTCGCTATCACGCCGCCTACTCGCATTACGTGCATTGGCAACGAATAAGCACATCCCATCACAAGATAAACTTAGCTCTCCTCCACTTCACAAGGTGAAAAAGATAACTTGACTGATTTTGCACATCGAAAAAGCAGTTCTCAGCCTGTTGATATCTATGTGGATAATCACTGGAATAAGTCTGGGAAAAGTGGTGCATAAGCTGTGTGCAATTTTCATACGATTGATAGGCTTTGTGTGCGACTATCGCTGACGCTTACCCATCTCCAGAAAAGCTACGAACCACAGCCCAGCTAATGCATCGTACGCTAGCACAAATAGCGAGATTTCCCTATGAAACTCTGCTGTTTGGCATGTTGATATCCCTGTGGAAAACAAGCGAATAAGCTGTAGAAAAGCAGTAGATAAGTAGTGGATAAAGAGAGGATAAGTTTACCTTTCCAGTTTTTCGAATTTACACATAACCTACCGAAAACAAGCTCTCTGATTCACTCGCTAATGATCGCTTACGCGCTGTGGAAAACCCTGTGAATAAGCATTGGGAATAGCGTGGGTAAGTGCTGTATAACCTCTGTACAAGCTCTGTATAAACACTGAATAAGCTGTGAATAGTGTTATCGCGCATGCATTGAAACATTGCTAAAGCACCATGAAGTATTTTTTCTAGCGGCCGCTGCAAACTTATGCGGCCTAACATAAAGCTATCGTGTTGAGCTAGATAGTCCGCAACATGCAGGTTGATTTCGCGTCTGACATCAAGTAAATCGCTCTCTGAGGCGAAATGTATCGCCATTGCAGCTGACCATCGCCTAGCCCAGCTAGCCGATTTTAGTAGCCTTAATTTGAGGATAAATTATTTGGCATGAAAGCCAATAGCATTTAGATGGCAGGCTGTCGCAAAAGGTAAAACGCAAATGCTAGGACGAGCCGCATGCTGCTCATCGCTTTCCACGTACAAGTTGCTCGTCGAAAAAAGCGACTAATTTGGGTGTAATGCAGGATTAGAACACCTTGAAGAGGGCAAGCTAAGTTATTGCTTGGCTTGCCCTTAATGCGGCAGATGTCGGAGGAAAAAAGCGGGAGAGAGGTTTAGCCGCGCAACTTGGCTAATACCGTATCGAGCGCATCGAGATTGGCAAAATCGATCAACATCGTGCCCTTCCCTTTTGCGCCCATTTTGAATGACACGGGCATCGCTAACAAATCAGACAATTCTTCTTCCAGCGCTTTGATATCGCCTGACTTATCTTTGCTACGCGCTAAAGGATTGGCCGCGTGTTCCTCTTGTGTGCGCGTGACCAATTTCTCGGCTTCGCGCACCGACAAACGCTTGGACGAGATTTCATGTGCCAAAGTGATTTGTGTCGCGTTATCGACCGCCAGCAAGGCCCGTGCGTGGCCCATGTCGATATCGCCAGCCATCAACATGGTTTGCACGGGCGGCGCTAAATTGATCAAGCGTAGCAGGTTTGAGACGGCGCTACGCGAGCGCCCGACCGCATGCGCCGCTTGCTCATGCGTGTAGCCAAAATCGTTTAACAAACGCTGCAAACCTTGCGCTTCTTCCAGCGGATTTAAATCTTCGCGCTGCATGTTTTCGATCAAGGCCATCGCCGCCGCGGTGTGATCATCCACTTCGCGCACTAACACCGGCACTTCTGATAGCCCAGCTAATTGCGCCGCACGGAAGCGACGTTCACCAGCGATGATTTCATAGCGCTTATCCTCACCCGCTAATGGCCGCACCAAAATCGGCTGCATCACGCCTTGGGTTTTGATCGACTCGGCTAATTCTTCCAATGCGCCTTCGTCCATGCGCGTGCGTGGCTGGTATTTGCCCGCCTGCATTTGCGTCACCGCGAGGCTATTTGGCAAGCCGGGCGTGGTCGGTAAGCTTTCGGTGAATTCGTTCGAGCCGCCCAGCAATGCATCTAAACCGCGCCCTAGCCCCTTGGATTTCTTCGTTGCCATGCTGTTCTCCACTTACATTTTTTTAATTCGTTTGACGAGTTCCGCCCCGAAGGCGATATAGGCTTGTGCGCCTTTTGCTGCTGGATCAAATGCGACGCCTGGCATGCCGTACGACGGTGCCTCGGCCAAGCGCACATTGCGCGGAATAATCGTCTTGAAGACTTTGTCGCCGAAATGTTGCTCAAGCTGGCTAGAGACCTGCTGCGACAGCGTCATACGCGGATCAAACATCACGCGCAACAAGCCGATGATTTTCAATTCAGGATTGAGCTTAGCGTGTACTTTTTTGATGGTGTTAACCAGATCCGACAGACCTTCGAGCGCATAGTATTCGCACTGCATAGGAATGATCACGCCATGCGCGGCGCATAAGCCGTTTAGCGTCAACATCGACAAGGCTGGTGGGCAATCAATCAAAATGAATTCGTAATCCTTATCTACCAGCGCTAAGGCGTCCTTCAAACGATTTTCGCGGTTATCTAATTCCACCAT
>JACPVY010000636.1 GCA_016197345.1 Burkholderiales bacterium | reverse complement strand
TGCTATGGCGGAGTCGCATCCCGGCGTTTTCGTCACCGTCACGCAAGGCTTGCATGAAGTGTTGATCATGGTCGGGCGTCCGCTGGTGGAATCAGTCGAAAGTTGTTTTGCGAATGAAACGCTATTGGCCAAATTGGAAAAGGTCTCGGCTCTGACGCTACGCTTAGATCCTAGCGCACGGAGTACACCCGGCATTTACCACGCGATTTTGAAAAAACTAGCCTTGGTAAAAGTCAACGTGGTCGATATGATTTGCACCTATTCTGAGCTAACACTGGTGCTAGAGCGTAGCCAAGTGGGTTTGGCGTTTTCGGTGCTATCGCAAAGTATCAAAGTGCGGCCACGCTAGCGCGTTTTTTAAGGGCAAAGCGGTATAGCGCGGTCGCGGTAGAGAAGCTGCCGTTGCCGCGCTATAATGCCCGCCATGAATGCACCCGAAACTGCTGCGCGCCCGATTCGCGCTTTACCCGATCAACTGATCTCCCAAATCGCCGCTGGCGAAGTGGTAGAACGGCCTTCCGCCGTTGTCAAAGAACTGCTGGAAAATGCGCTCGATGCAGGTGCGACGCAGATTTCAGTCCGCCTCGAAGAAGGCGGCGTGAAACGGATTTTAATCACCGATAACGGCCGTGGCATAGAGCCGGATCAATTGCCGCTAGCGCTAGCGCGTCATGCGACTTCCAAAATTGCGAGTTTGGCTGATTTGGAACATGTGGCGACGCTTGGTTTTCGTGGCGAGGCGCTCGCGTCGATCGCATCCGTTGCGCAGCTTACGCTCACCACGCGCACTGCGAGTCAACCCCATGCCTGGCAAATTGTTGGCAGCAAAGAAGGGGATGTGTCCCCTGCGGCAGGTGGTGTCGGCACCACGATAGACGTGCAAGATTTGTACTACAACACGCCAGCCCGCCGGAAATTTCTGAAAACCGAACAAACCGAATACGGCCATTGCGCCGATATCGTGCGCCGTATTGCTTTAGCCCGGCCCGATGTCAGCTTTTCACTGGCGCACAATGGCAAACAAATCGAGCATTGGAATAGCGCCCAGTTCGCTAAGCGTAGCGCCCATATTTTGGGCGACAACTTTGAAAAAGCCTGCTTGCCTGTTGATGAAACTGGCGGCCCGTTGCGCTTGCATGGCTTAGTTGGCTTACCAACGGCGGCAAAAGCGCGCAATGACGCCCAATTTTTCTACGTCAATGGTCGTTTTGTGCGCGATAAATTGCTGACGCATGCGGTGCGCGCGGCCTATCAAGACGTGCTTCATGGCGATAAGCAACCGGCCTATGTGTTGGCGCTTGATCTCGATCCGGCGCTAGTCGATGTGAATGTACATCCATCGAAGATTGAAGTGCGTTTTCGCGATAGCCGCGCGGTGCATCAATTTGTGTTTCATGCGGTCACGCGCGCGCTCGCGCAAACGGCACCGCAGGCTTCTTCGCAAGCGCTTTTGCAGTCTGTCCCCGAGGTGAGCACGAGCACAGTTTACCCACCGCAACGACCACAACAACAAACCAGTTTTGGATCACATTTTGCGCCGCCAGCGCAACGCTATAGCGAAAGCGTGATGGGCGTGCGGCAAAACACCGCAACCTATGGCCAGATGTTCGCGCCAAACGCAAGTAGTGCTAGCAGCGCGGGCGCAAGTACTTCTGCGCCAGTGCTTGCACATGAAAATAAATCGCCTGTGGGAACGGGCTTTAGTTCTGTCCCTAATGTGAATCCGGTTGCCGCATTCGATGATGCGGGACGTGTCCCCGCGAAAACAAATAGTGATTTCCCACTCGGTTTTGCTTTGGCCCAATTGCATGGGATTTATGTGTTGGCGCAAAACACTAAGGGCTTGGTGTTAGTCGATATGCACGCCGCGCACGAGCGGATTTTGTATGAGGAATTGAAAACGGCGATCACGTTGCAAGCAGAAAGTGGTAGTCAGTTGCAGGTACAAAATCTGCTGATACCTGTCACTTTTTATGCCGATGAAATTGAAGTGGCGACCGCTAGCGAAGAAAAAGAAGTGCTGCATACGCTCGGTTTTGATATTGCCGCGATGTCGCCCACCACGCTAGCAGTACGCGCAATTCCGGCTTTATTGCAAAATGCAGATGCACAAACTTTAGCGCGTGATGTGCTACGCGATATTCGCGAATACGGTGGTGCGCGCGTATTGGTCGAGCGGCGTAATGAATTGTTAGCGACGCTGGCTTGCCATACGGCGGTACGTGCGAATCGACTGTTGACGCTGCCGGAGATGAATGCGTTGCTAAGGCAAATGGAGCAAACCGAGCGTGCCGATCAATGCAATCATGGTCGCCCGACGTGGGTGCAGTTGTCGATTGGCGAGTTGGATAAGTTCTTTTTGCGAGGGCAATAATGGATAACAAGGTCATCGCCATTCTTGGCCCTACCGCTTCCGGCAAAACAGCTTGCGCTTTGGCGTTGGCGCAGCAATTGCCAGTCGAAATCATCTCGCTGGATTCAGCTTTGGTGTATCGCGAAATGGATATTGGCACTGCTAAACCCAGCAAAGCCGAGCGGGCGAGTGTGCCGCATCATTTGATCGACATTATCGACCCGGTCGATAGCTATAGCGTGGCGCAATTTCGGGAAAGCTGCCTAGCGCTGGTGGCGCAGATTCAAGCGCGCGGTAAGTTGCCCTTGATTGTGGGCGGCACCATGTTGTACTACAAAGGCTTGGTCGATGGTTTGGATGATTTGCCGCAAGCTGATAGCGCTATTCGTGCCGAACTCGATGAGATTGCCGCGCGCGAAGGTGTTCCTGCTTTGCATGCACGGTTAGCGCTAGTCGATCCGATAACGGCTGCGCGTTTGCCGCCGAACGACAGTCAACGCATCCAGCGCGCTTTAGAAATTTATCAGCTGAGTGGGCAGCCAATGTCGCAATTATTGGCGCTACGTGCGGCCCCTGAATTGCCATTTACGCTGATGCCGATTTCGCTTGAGCCGAGCGAGCGTAGCGTGCTGCATGAGCGCATTGCGCAGCGTTTTCTGGCAATGTTGCAAGACGGGCCAGATGGTAATTTATTGGATGAGTTGGAATATCTACGCCGTCGGCCAGATATTCATCCTGGCTTGCCGTCCATGCGCTGCGTTGGCTATCGTCAGGCGTGGGAATATCTCGATGGTCGTATCAATTTAGCTACCTTGAAAGAAATGGGCGTCATCGCTACACGCCAGCTTGCCAAACGCCAGCTTACTTGGCTACGCGCTATGCCTGAGCGTAGCGTGGTGGATTGTTTGGCGAAAGACGCGCCGCAACAAGTGTGGCAGTTGGTGCAGCGCGCGCTTGGCTAGCGTGTTACAGCCCGAGTTCTGAAAGGCCGGGATGGTCGTCGGGGCGGCGACCTAGCGGCCAGTGAAATTTGCGTTCCTCTTCTTTGATCGGCAAGTCATTGATGCTGGCAAAGCGGCGCTGCATCAAGCCGTTTTCATCGAATTCCCAGTTTTCATTGCCGTACGAGCGAAACCACGAGCCTGAATCGTCGTGCCATTCATAGGCATAGCGCACAGCAATACGATTTCCTTCGAATGCCCACAATTCTTTGATGAGGCGGTAATCCAATTCCTTCGCCCATTTGCGGCGCAAAAATTGTTCGGCCTCAGCGCGATTGTGGACGAATTCTGCGCGGTTACGCCATTGCGTCTCTAGCGTATATGCCAACGCCACGCGCGCGGCATCGCGAGAATTCCAACCATCTTCCGCTAACCGTACTTTTTGGATAGCGCTTTCGCGCGTGAAGGGTGGGAGGGGTGGGCGTGCTTGGTCGGCGCTAGTCATGCGAAGCTCCTTATCTGAAGTGGTAGGGATCGTGGATGTAATCTGCAATTTTTTGCAGGACGGAATACAACCGAGTTTAACACTTCGTTTTTGAGATGAAATATAGTGAAAAAACAAGAGACTATTTCTCTTGGTGAAATAATTGCGTGTTTCTGAAAAAAATTCTCGCTTTTTTCAAAAAATCTGCGTGTATGGCTTGACAGGTGGAATTGAAGGCCCCATAATCGTCGTCTCTTTGGTGATATAGCTCAGCTGGTTAGAGCACAGCACTCATAATGCTGGGGTCGGTGGTTCAAGTCCACCTATCACCACCAGGACATAGGTGGTTTTTGTAAGAAAGTCACCGTGAAACCCGCAACTCTCGTTTGAGGCTTGCGGGTTTTTTGTTTTGCGCGAGGACAGTGCAATGTTGTTCTAACGCATTTATTAGTAAATAACTCAGGTATTGGATTTCATCTCTTGAATTCCACTACGCATCCTTCACATTGGCCTTGGTAGCGCAGGAAGTACAAGCCACAGGCTCAGTCTTCTTCTCAAACACGCTTTGTGGCCGCTCATCGGCAGGCTATTGCCCATCACAGGGCATCTACTCCTCGCCGGTACATTTCTAGCCATTCCATTGCTAGGCAGCGGGAGGTAGCAATTGGAATACGGTGATTCCCGCATTTATGGAGAGCAATCATGTCATTAGTGAAATGGGAAGCTGTACGTGAAATTGAAGATATGTTTGATCGCTATGCCCGTAATCTGGGTTTTCCGCGTGGTCAGGATCTGGCTTTACAAGCAGATTGGGCGCCGCGTGTTGATATCAGCGAAAGCGATACCGAATTTGTGATCAAGGCGGAAATCCCGGAAGTGCAAAAAGAAGATGTGAAGGTGACCTTAGAGCGCGGTGTGCTAACGATCAAGGGTGAGCGCAAGCACGAAAGCGAGCAAAAAGATAAAAAATTCCACCGCATCGAACGCTCGTATGGCAGTTTTTTGCGCAGTTTTACTTTGCCCGATAACATCGATGAACATAACGTTCAAGCCAATTTCAAGGATGGTATGTTGAATCTGCAAATTCCGAAATTGGGTGAAAAGAAATCGCGTCAAATTGAGGTGACGGTGAAATAACGCAGCTCTGTTGCGCAAAGCGGGTTGATCTCGCTTGCCTTGCTTGCATTAGGCGCTGCTAACGCGGTTGTTGTGAACGCGTTGGTAGCGCCATATTGTTTATTGGCGTTTAAATTAAGTTTAATTTGGGGTTAATGCTAGCTAGAAATCTATGGAATTACCTGCGATTGGCCTGTAATTTTAAGGTAAGATAGGCGGCACAGCATTGGCTGATTTTGACCGTTTCAGCTACTCGTTTGGCAATGCAATGGGCGCAAATTTGTTGCTGTGCTCGAAAATGTTGGCGTGATACTTCGTCTATTGGCTACAGCTAAGACGTTGCCAACAGGTCGGTAGGCAACCTGAGCGCTTGGTTTTCAGGGGTAGCATAGGCAGGTGATGCTGGTTTGCTATAGTGAGGCTTAAAGGTTGGCTAAAGGTAAGCGTATGTCGGACTCATACCATGACTGGGACGTCTGTGGGGCAACGCTACATTGCGAGGAGAAAAATCGTGATCAGGTATTTGGGTACGCGTAAAACCCCAGAAGGTGCAACATTGTATTGCTTCGTCGTAAACGGCCAGCAAAAAGAAATCCGCGAATTTGATTTGAAGCTACATCCTGGTTGCTACAACATCTTGCCGCAATCGGTCAAAGACCAAATCGCAAAAAATCGCGCTTGGTTGTCCAAAGCTTGATTGAACAGCCGACCATGCGTCCCTCGCAAATATATTGCAGCGTATTGGTCGGCTGCTTAGCAGGATGCCTGCTGCCACGCTACTCCCTTGCCGCAGCGCCTTCCACCTTCAGTACCACAGTCGGTCATACGCTTTTGTGTATGAATCAGCTCGACGAACAGTATTTTTACAATTACTTTTTCCAAGCATTTGGCAAACCGTATAAACATGACGGTGGCGCGTATTGGTTCAAAGCTGACGCGACGCTATGGGGCGCCCCGATCAAAGATGTATTGGTGAGTGATGAGCAAAGTCTCTATTCCTTCATTGCCGCCGTGGCTGATGTGCCGCCTGAAAAGCTTGAAGCGGCAGTGGTGGATGCAATGGGAATACGTCATCAGGTGATGGAAGCAGGTAAATTTCCTTTGCGACAAAGCGCACCCGGCAGTCAAATCGTTTATTTCCAAAAAAGATCAAAAATTTATTGCGTCAAGTCTAAGTACCTGCGCCCCTACTAAATGCGGGGAGTTGTAGCTGGTGGCGCAAATATCAAGCTGAGAAACGCAACTCACTAGTGCGATAGTCGCCCGCTCAGTAGATTTTCGAGATTCCCTTGCGTAGCGCCAATTACCTGCTGTGCTACAGTAGCGCCTGCCATTCTTTCCCTCCCACCATTTAGCCATTGTAGGAATGATTATGAAGTTGCTGCGCTTATTGAGTATTGCTGCGTTTTGTCTGTTGCAACTCGGTGATGTATTTGCCGCTG
>JACPVY010000635.1 GCA_016197345.1 Burkholderiales bacterium | reverse complement strand
GCGTGATTGTCAAAATGCGTGGTTTTTTGTTTAAGGCTTCGCGTGCAAAAGGATTGGCTTCGATTTTCTTTTGGATGCTTTCCATCGAAAATTCTTCGAGCGGAATCGGGCCAATAATGCCTAAATGATTGCGCGTTGGCTGCAAAAAGACGGGAATAGCAGCGCACATGATGATGGAATGCAAAATCGACTTGTGGCAATTGCGATCCACCACCACGATATCGCCCGGCGCGACGGTCGAGTGCCACACCATTTTGTTACTGGTACTGGTGCCATTGGTGACGAAATAGCAGTGATCTGCATTGAAAATGCGCGCGGCATTGCGTTCACTCGCAGCCACTGGCCCGGTGTGATCGAGCAATTGACCGAGTTCTTCCACGGCATTGCAGACGTCGGCGCGCAGCATGTTTTCACCGAAGAATTGGTGGAACATCTGGCCGATAGGAGATTTTAAGAACGCTACACCACCGGAGTGGCCGGGGCAGTGCCAAGAATAAGAGCCGTCGTTCGCGTAATGCACCAAGGCGCGGAAAAACGGTGGCGACAAGCCATCTAAATACGATTTCGCTTCGCGGATGATATGGCGGGCGACGAATTCTGGGGTGTCTTCAAACATATGAATGAAGCCATGCAATTCACGCAAAATATCGTTGGGGATATGGCGCGAGGTGCGGGTTTCACCATACAAATAGATAGGGATATCGGCGTTTTTATGGCGAATTTCGCCGACGAAAGCGCGCAATGAGCGCAAAGCGTGATCTGTTTCTTCGAGCGAGCCGCCGCCGAATTCTTCATCGTCGATTGACAGAATAAAAGCAGAGGCGCGCGATTGCTGCTGCGCGAATTGTGAGAGGTCGCCATAGCTGGTGACGCCTAGCACTTCCATGCCTTCTTTTTCCATCGCGTCGGCTAACGCGCGTATGCCCAGACCCGAGGTATTTTCTGAGCGGAAGTCCTCGTCAATGATGACGATGGGGAAACGAAATTTCATACAAGTCTCCAATTAAGACAGACGCCTCGGTACTTGTGCCTATGACATGAATACGCTCGCCAACCACTCGTATTTTGTGCCACGACCCACTCGCTATTGCGCCAAAAAAATAAAGAAACGGATTCTCGCAGAAATGCGCCGCGTGTGGGGGAAATTTTTTGTTGAATATACAGGGGAGAAGGCTATATCAATCATGACGCCCAATAATAAGAGATTGTCATGCGCTGGTCACGTATTCGTTATAGTGCCGGGGAGGGCGTGCGAGCCATCCGCCCGAGTGCCGTCCAATGTTTTAGTGGCAACATTGGACTGTACGTTGCGGGCGGCGTGGCGCTAGATGAGTACAGGTCGAGAAGGCGGCTACATTGTGGCGTAGTGCCTTCCTAAGCGTGAATCAATGTGCGCCAAGTAACTTAGCAAATGGGTCGAGGTGAAACCAAGCAAAGGAACCCATTACCAAGCCGACTGCAGCGACCGCATAGGCGAGATTTTGCATCCATTTGCGGCGGGTGAGCAGGGTGATTGCAGCTAATGAAATCGACACTTGGACAGCGGTAGTGGCTTGCGCCCATTGGAGGTGGGTGTGAATGGATGCGGCAGATTTGTCGTCAAAGTCTTTGGATGCTTTTTCTAGCTTTTCTGCTTCTTTTTTGATGTCTTCTTTTTCTTTTTTATAGCGTTTGACTTCGTCTTCGTATTTCGCCACATTCACGCCGGGTAGCGCCATGGCTAATTCAGCCAGATTTTGTTTTGCGGACTTCGACTGATAATAATTCCACTGATTCGATGCTTCCGTTTTTTTGATGGCGGCATCGTTCTTAAACATTGCGGCATCATTTT
>JACPVY010000634.1 GCA_016197345.1 Burkholderiales bacterium | reverse complement strand
GACGGGTGATGATATGTGGCTCATCTTGGCCGCGTTTGGTCAAGCGTTCTTCTAGCGCCGCAATCGATGGCGGCAGAATGAAAATATCGATTGCATCGGGAAATTGCTTCAAGACTTGGCGTGCACCTTGCCAATCGATTTCCAGCAACACATCGGTGCCCGTGCGCATTTGTTCTTCGATCAACAAACGCGAAGTGCCATAATAATTACCATGCACTTCCGCTGATTCTAAAAATTCTCCTTGGGCGCGGCGCGCTAAGAAGTCTTCGACCGTGGTGAAATAGTATTGCACGCCATGCGTTTCACCCGGACGCGGTGGCCGGGTTGTATAGGAGATCGACAGTTTGATGTCTGGCTCTTCCTTCAGCAAGGCATTGACCAGCGTCGATTTGCCAGCGCCAGAAGGGGCAACGACCATGAATAAACTGCCAACAAAGGCTGGGGCTGGGCTCATAGGAATCCTCGCTCAATCAAAAAAAGTCCGACATTATAACGATTAACGCGCCTCGCACCAGTATTGCTAGGTTTGCGGCATCGATGCAAGCTTGTTTATTCCAAATTTTGCACTTGTTCGCGCATTTGTTCGATCAACAACTTTAATTCCATCGAGGCATCGGCTAATTCCTTTACCGCCGCTTTCGAACCGAGCGTATTGGCTTCGCGATTGAGTTCTTGCATCATGAAATCTAAGCGTTTGCCGACTTGGCCGCCTTTTTTCAAAATTGCACGCGTCTCGCTTAAATGCGCCGATAAACGCGATAATTCTTCAGCGAGGTCTATCCGAATGCCATACAAAGTCACTTCTTGGCGGATGCGTTCTAGCGCTTCTTGCCGGGACAGGCTGTGACCATCGTTATTCACGCCCAGTGCTTCTTGCATTCTATCCATCGCCTTTTGTTGGAATTGGGCGATGATGGCTGGGATGATAGGCGCCACTTTATGCACAATGGCTTCCATCGCTTCAATCCGCGATAGCAACATCGCCTCTAGCGCGGCACCTTCACGTGCGCGGCTGTCGATAAAGGCTTGCAAGCTGGTCGCGAGTGTCTTATTTGCGTCTTGCGCCAAACTTTCTTGGGATATTTGCGCCTCTTCGATAATGCCTGGCCAACGCAAAATTTCACCGCAGGATAGCGGTTTAGCATCGGCGAAAGTTTGGGCGACTTTTACTTGCAACTTGTGCAATTGCTCCAGCATCGTTTGGTTCAATGCTAGGCTGTTGCCATCAGCCACTTTGCGGCCAAAGCTCACTCTGCATTCCACTTTGCCGCGCGAAATTTTCGCCACAATTGCTTCGCGTAAAGCGGGTTCCAGCGCCCGCAAATCGTCGTTGATACGAAATTGCAGATCCAAGAAGCGCGAATTGACGCTCTTAATTTCTATCGTCAAGGTGCCGCTAGCGCTGTCACAACTACTGACCGCATAGCCTGTCATACTGTATATGCTCAATTGGCTCTCCGTATTTCTGCTTTACAAAAGATGGATTTGTCCACACAATCCCATTAAGGAAGCACTAAAAAAACATCAAAACGAGACAAGATGCATTGAAGTGCTCAGTGTTGGCTTGATTTGCACCCTCAATAGCGTCTTTGTTGCGTCTCATTTGTGCTTTGCGGCTACGATTTTTTACCTGATATGAAATCGCCCACCAGGGTTTTTCGAGGCTCTTAGCGTCTTAGCGAAGTCTCATTTTTCACGCATGACATATTATGGCCGCTCAAAATAACGCCCCATTGCCAGACGGATTGGAAATCGCCGGATATCGCATTGTAAAGAAGATTGCGTCCGGCGGGTTTAGTATCGTGTATCTGGCTTACGATGCCGACGGCAATGCCGTTGCCATCAAAGAATATTTACCTAGCTCACTGGCGCTGCGGCAAGAGGGGGAATTGGTGCCTGCCATCGCGCCTGCAAATCTGCCTGTGTTCCGTATCGGTTTGAAATGCTTTTTTGAAGAAGGCCGTGCCTTAGCCCGAATTTCGCATCCGAATGTGGTCAGTGTTGTCAATTTCTTCCGAGCCAATGAAACTGTGTACATGGTGATGGCCTATGAATCGGGTCGTTCGCTACAAGACCATATTTTGCGCCAACGACCACGCGGGGCACTCGCCGACGCGGATTGAACTGCGGGCGCGGCTGGGGGCGGCACGGCGGATCATCTTTGATCGGAGCAAAACCATCGCGCGCCGGGCCGCGCTGGCCTTCTCGCCTCCGGCGGT
>JACPVY010000633.1 GCA_016197345.1 Burkholderiales bacterium | reverse complement strand
ATGGCCAACGCTTAATCGGCCAATTATTGGAAGTGCGCGTCACGCAATCTTTCGCTTATTCGCTGCGTGGTGAGCTTGTGCTTAACGAAGTGGCGGAAGAGATTATTGCGTAATATTGGCATAACTTTGTGCAGGCATCCCATTACAACTGAATGAAATCGAAAACACCTACCCAGCCGCATTATTTTATTCCTGAGCCACTCGAAAACTCGCGCTTGGGCAATTTGTGCGGGCCGATGGATGATAATTTGCGGCAAATTTCTGCTGCGCTCGATGTCACCGTTTTTCGTCGTGGCGAAAAATTTATCGTCAACGGCAGCAATGCCGCACGGGCAGTCGCGATTCTGGAAAAATTTTATCCACTCGCTAACAAACCGATTCCGGTTGAAGAAATCCAGCTAGCGCTAGTCGAACAACGCGCTGCCGAAGCGGCAAAAGAAACACAACTTTTGCCGAAACCAACGCAATTGCCAACGGTAGAAGCAGAAAACACCGAAACCGAGCGCGAAAGCCCGCAGCTCAAAACCCGCAAACACGATTTGCGTGGCCGCACCCCGCATCAAGTGCAGTATCTCAGCTCGATTCTGGAACACGACATCACCTTCGGCATCGGCCCTGCTGGCACGGGTAAAACCTATCTGGCGGTCGCGTGCGCAGTCGATGCGCTAGAGCGCGATGCGGTGAAACGTATTGTGCTGACGCGGCCAGCGGTGGAAGCGGGCGAGCGCCTAGGCTTTTTGCCGGGCGATTTAGCGCAAAAAGTCGATCCGTATTTGCGCCCGCTCTACGATGCGCTATACGATTTGCTTGGCTTTGATCGCACGCAAAAAATGTTTGAAAAGCAGATGATAGAAATCGCCCCGCTAGCCTACATGCGGGGCCGCACCTTGAACCATGCTTTCGTCATTTTGGATGAAGCGCAAAACACGACGCCAGAGCAAATGAAAATGTTTTTGACGCGCATCGGCTTTGGCAGCAAAGCGGTCGTCACGGGCGACATCACCCAAGTCGATTTACAGCGTGGTCAAAAAAGCGGTTTAGTGGATGCAACCCAAGTGCTGCGCTCGGTGCGCGGCATCGCTTTCAATCAATTCACTAGCGCCGATGTGGTACGCCATCCTTTAGTCGCCCGCATTGTCGATGCCTATGAAGTCGCGCAGCAAGATCATGCCGTTAGCACCAATCAACAAGCCCATTCCGTTGCCAGCTTAAAACATGCCAGAAAAAAATAAATTGTCTTTGTCGGTGCAATATGCCGACCCACGCCTGCAAGCTGAGATCACCCGCCCTATGTTGCGGCGCTGGGTGCAGGCAGCGCTCTTTTTCCCGGCGCAAATTACGCTGCGCTTCGTCGATGCAGTCGAAGGCCAAGCACTGAATTTAGAATATAGGCAAAAAGATTACGCCACCAATGTCTTGACCTTTGCCTATACAGAAGACGAAGAAGCCGAGCAAACCCAAGCCGATATCATTCTCTGCACCGATGTCTTGCAGCGCGAAGCGCAAGAGCAAAACAAGAGTGTGATCGAGCATTGTGCGCATTTGGTGGTGCATGGCGTGCTACATGCGCAAGGCTATGACCACGAAGAAGATGAAGAAGCGGAAGAAATGGAAGGCTTGGAAACGGAGATCTTGCACAAGCTAGGATTTGCGGACCCCTATCAAGAAGCATAAAAGAAGCAGGAGCATGGCATAGCGGGGCGCGCTGTTGGGCGCCCTATGTTGCCTGCAAAACAACAAGGCTAGCACACCAAAGTGGCTTGTCATGCCTGATGGCAATTTGACAAAATACCCGCTATTCGCCACTTTTCGTGTATGCTATGCCTCTTCGTAACAACGGCTTCCCGCCCAATATGCAAGAGCACCCTAGTGGCGTCAAATCTGACGCCAAACCACATCGGTCATTATTTGAACGTTTGACCGCACTCATTTCCCCTATTCCTGAAAATCGCGGCGAGCTGCTGGAAGTGCTGCAAGATGCGCACGAACGCAACTTGATCGACGCTGACGCCTTGTCGATGATTGAAGGGGTATTCCAAGTTTCAGACCTCTGCGCGGGCGACATCATGGTGCCGCGCGCGCAAATGGACGCAATTGATATCACCAAGCCTATCGAAGAATGGATGCCCACCGTGCTAGCGACGGCGCACTCGCGCTTTCCAGCGATTGAAGGCAACCGCGACAAAGTGATAGGCATCTTGCTCGCCAAAGATTTATTGCGCTACTACGCCGAAGAAAGCTTCGATGTGCGCGATATGCTGCGTCCAGCGGTCTTCATCCCTGAATCGAAGCGCTTAAACGTGCTGCTGCGCGATTTCCGCGCCAATCACAACCACATGGCAATCGTGGTCGATGAATATAGCGGCGTCGCAGGTTTGATCACGATTGAAGACGTGTTAGAGCAAATCGTCGGTGATATCGAAGATGAATACGATTTCGACGAAGCAGAAGACAATATTCTCGCCATCAAAGCAGGCGAATTCGGCCCGAAATGGCGCATCAAAGCGCTGACCGAATTAGAGCAATTCAACGAAGAACTCGGCACCGACTTACAACACGATGATGTCGATACCATCGGCGGCTTCGTCGCTAGCCACTTAGGGCGCATGCCGCACAAGGGCGATGTGTTCGATATTGGTCTGTTACGCTTTGAAGTATTGCGCGCCGATCCTCGCCAAGTGCATGTGTTGCTGGTAGAAAAATTGCCCGCACCTGATCTAGCGGCCGACTAAGTACAACACGGTGGCGACGATGAAACCTTGGGGCCGCACGCTGCGCACACTGGGCATCGCCGCCGGCATGGGTGCGCTGCCCGCCCTCAATTTTCTCCCGCACTGGCAATGGTTGCTGCAACTCGTTGTTTTGAGTTGCTTGCTGAGACTGATGGTGCGCTTGCCGCGCCAGCAAGACACGAGCGAAAAAGTGCATCGCCTCGCCTTTATACAAGGCTGGGCTTTTGGCTTTGGCTGGATTATCGCCAGCGTTTATTGGCTGTATATCGCCATGCACCGCTTTGGCGATATGCCAGCCCCGCTCGCCGTAGTCGCCCTGATCTTATTTTCCCTTTTCATCGGCATCTTCCCCGGTCTGTCACTCTACGCTGCTAGCAAACTGCGGCGCGATAGCAGCGATACCGTATATGCCTTAGCGATTATCCCTGCCTGCTTTGCGCTAGGCGAATGGCTACGCGGCTGGTTCTTGACGGGTTTTCCATGGAATGTCAGCGGCTATGCGCATGTCGATAGCATTTTCTCTGGCCTGTTCCCACTGTTGGGGGTGTATGGCACGGGCTGGATCGCCCTCGTTTTCGCCGGTATCGCGATCCTCGCTAGCCAAAGCTGGCGCGCAAAACTCATCAATTTCAGCGCCCTAGTCTCATTCGCTATTGTGTGCAGCTTGCTCGGCCATATCGAATGGAGCCAGCCGCAAGGACAGCCTATCAAAGTGCGCCTGCTACAAGGCAATATCTCACAAGACGCTAAATTTGCTAGCGAACGCGTGATTGATTCGCTCCAGCTATACCAACGCATGATCCAGCAAGATAGCGCCGATCTGATCGCCACGCCAGAAACCGCCTTCCCCACCTTCATGCACATGCTACCAGCGCAATCACAGCCACTTGTTACTCGGCGTGCCGGTCGCTGATGGTCAAGATCATTACACCAATAGCGTGATAGGCATCAGCCCGAACCCAGACAAACCGTTTTACCGCTATGACAAGCACCACCTCGTCCCCTTTGGTGAATTTATCCCCACTGGTTTTCGCTGGTTTGTCGATTGGATGCGCATTCCTCTGGGCGATTTTGCCGCTGGCAATGAAGTGCAACAGCCATTTGCCGTGAATAATGTCTGGATCATGCCCAATATTTGTTATGAAGATTTATTTGGCGAAGAAATCGCTCGGCAATTGGGCGAAAACGAGGCAGAAGGCAAACCCGTCGCCAATTTGCTCTTGAATGTCTCCAACCTCGCTTGGTATGGCGAATCGAGTGCGATTCCACAGCATTTGCAAATTTCACGCGCACGCGCACTCGAAACTGGCCGCACCATGCTACGCTCGACCAATACAGGCGCGACCGCCATCATCAGCCCGAAAGGCAAGGTCTTGCATTTGCTCGCTTTTGATCAACAAGGGGTAATTAGCGCCAAAGTACAGGGTTATAGTGGCATCACACCCTATGTGCGGTATCGTAATCTGCCATTTTTATTCCTCGCTAGCGGCACTTTGCTGCTAGGCTGGTGGCTAGGGCGGAAAAAGTAGCGCGACAAGCGAATTAAATGAATAAAGGTAAGAGCATGCAACTCCGTATCGCGACTTACAACATCCATAAAGGCGTTTCCACGCTAGGCAGCCAACCACGTGTGCATGCGCTGAAAGAAGCAATCCATGCGCTGGATGCGCAACTCATCTTTCTACAAGAAGTGCAAGGTCGGCATGATAAACATGCGCTACGCTATGGTGAGCCGACCCGCGGGCACAAACACTGGCCCGAGCAAGCGCAACATGAATTTTTGGCGGGTGAACATTTGCACGTCGCCTATGGCAAAAACGCGACCTATCAACACGGCCACCACGGCAACGCCCTGCTCTCTACTTATCCGATCGCCAAAGCCTATAACCGCGATGTTTCCGATCACGCATTTGAGCAGCGTGGCATTTTGCATTGTTGCTTGCAAACGCCGAAGCAAACCTTGCATTGCTATGTCGTCCATCTTGGGTTATTTGCTGGTAGCCGCGAGCGCCAAACTGAAGCACTGATCGAGGTCGTTAACCAAACCGCGCCGAGCGATGCACCGTTGATTATCGCTGGTGATTTTAACGATTGGCGTAATCAGCTAGGGACACAGCTACGGCAACGCTTAGGGGTAATTGAAGTATTTGATGAACGCCGTAGTGGCACCCGCCTAGGTGCCGCATGGCGCAAATTGGCGAACCGCAACGCTGCCCCTCGTTTGATTCCCGCCCGTACCTTTCCGGCGGCGCTACCGTGGCTGCGCTTAGATCGCATTTATGTGCGGGGCTTTCGCGTCGAACAAGCACAAGTGCTACATGGCCCGATGTGGGCAAAATTATCGGATCACGCGCCGATTGTGGCGCAGTTGGAGTTGACGCTGTAGGATGGTTTGCATGCAAGCCATCGCTTTTCGGGCAAGCTGCTCACCATCGCCGATGATTAACGAAAACACTATTTTTGACAAA
Source organism: Burkholderiales bacterium (assembly GCA_016197345.1). Lineage (GTDB taxonomy): Bacteria > Pseudomonadota > Gammaproteobacteria > Burkholderiales > Burkholderiaceae_D > JACPVY01. The sequence continues at coordinate 4,564 of JACPVY010000633.1, read as the reverse complement.
TTGCCTGCTAACCCCATCAAGCCGTGAACGGCAAGCTGAATTTGACTACGCTTGAATTTCAACTCATTTGCCACATCTTTAGCCGCATCTTTTGCTGCACAGCCCGCCAATCACGACCATGCCCGCATCGCACCCGCCCCCCGAAAATCAACTCAAGCTCCTAGTCAGTGGCGCTGATTTTTTTCCGGCTTTATTGCGCGCCATTGAAGAAGCAAAACAAGAGGTTTTGCTAGAGACCTATATCTTTTCCCTCGACGACACTGCCAATGCCGTCAAACAAGCGCTAGTGGATGCCGCGCAACGAGGGGTGGTGGTACGCCTGATTACCGATTGGCATGGCACGGGCCGCAATGCGATTGCCACCCTTAACCAGGCTTTTTTGCCAGCGGGTGTCGAGCACCGTAATTTCAACCCCTGGTTTAAGCGTGGCTACACCCGCACCCATCGCAAACTGTGTGTGGTCGATCAGCGCATCGCCTTTGTTGGCGGCATCAATATCACAGACGACAATTTCTGTGATTTTGATCCTAACCTCGCCTTAAGCACGCCGCGCTGGGATTTTGCGGTGCAATTAAGCGGCCCGCTGGTGCATGACGTCTGGGTCGAAATCAGCGCGCAATGGCAGCGTATTGCCAAGCTAGATTGGCAGGCTTTTCTGGCGAAACAACGCAGCTTGCCACGCATACCGAATCTGCCGCATTGGCGCACGCTAGCGAAATTTATCCGTGGCGGCAAAGCCATGCCGCTACAAGCCACATTTTTAGTACGGAATAATTTTCATAACCGCCGCACTATTCAAAATGCCTATCTGAAAGCGATGGGGACCGCGCAGCAACAGATCTTTTTGGTGACACCGTATTTCGCCCCCGGTAGAAAATTTATCGCTGCACTGATCAATGCAGCCCAACGCGGGGTCGAGGTCACGCTCTTGATTGGCGCAGGTCAATTTCCTTTGCTCGATGCCGTCGCCCATGCCTTTTACCCTGCGCTCTTAGCCAATGGCGTGCGCTTAGTCGAATATCGCAAAACCCAGTTGCACGCCAAGGTGGCGGTGATTGATAGCACTTGGGCCACGGTAGGGTCGAGTAACTTTGATGGCCTGAGCTTGTTTGTCAATCACGAAGCCAATGTCGTCGTCAAAGATGGGGCGTTTGCCAATGAGTTGCAGGGGCATATTCAAAACGCCGTCGCCGATGGCATCAGCATTGCGCTCAGCCAATATCAAGATTTTCCGTGGTATAAGCGGGCCGGATATCGCCTCGCCTATTGGCTATATAAAGCCTTACTCTCGATTGCGACGCGCGGTCATTACCACTAGCTCGGGCAAATTAGCATCTGCGCTGTAGCGTAATAGCTTTCTTTAAAACAACACTGTTTTTATGCAAGTACGACTAAATTTGCGTCACGAACCCGTTCTGCCTATTTTTTGGGCAAAAGCTCGTGTAGAATAATGCCTCCCTGCATTTTTTATCCTGAATTCAAGCCCTATCGTGCACATCGGCCCTTATCAACTGCTCAATAACGTTTTTGTCGCGCCGATGGCAGGCGTCACCGACCGCCCTTTCCGCCAACTGTGCAAGGAATTGGGCGCGGGCTATGCGGTCTCTGAAATGGCGGCCTCCAATCCACGCCTATGGGCTAGTGAAAAAAGCACACGCCGCATCGACCATGCTGGTGAAATGGAGCCGAAGGCGGTGCAGATCGCCGGCGCTATCCCGCAAGAACTGGCCGAATGTGCGCAATTTAATGTGGCTAAGGGCGCGCAAATCATCGACATCAACATGGGCTGCCCGGTCAAAAAAGTCTGCAATAACTGGTGCGGCTCTAGCTTGCTACAAAACGAGCCGCTGGTTGCTGAAATTTTGCATGCGGTGGTGCAAGCAGTGGATGTCCCCGTTACCTTGAAATTTCGCACCGGATGGGACAGAGCCAATAAAAACGCCTTACGCATTGCCCGCATCGCTGAAGATGCCGGAATTGCGATGCTGACGCTACATGGCCGCACGCGTGCCGACCGCTATGAAGGCGAAGCCGAGTACGACACCATCGCCGCAGTCAAAGCCAGCGTCAAGATTCCCGTGGTCGCTAATGGCGATATCACCACCCCAGAAAAAGCGCGCGATGTGTTGGCCTATACCAAGGCCGATGCGGTGATGATAGGTCGCGCCGCACAAGGCCGACCATGGATTTGCCGCGAAGTCGATCACTTCCTCAAAACAGGGACACATTTACCGCCGCCATTGGTTGCTGAAGTGGTGCATTTGATGCGCCAACACTTGCAAGCGCACTATGCTTTTTATGGCGACTTCATGGGCGTACGCACCGCGCGTAAGCACATTGGCTGGTATGTACGCGATTTACCCGGCGGCGAAGATTTCCGGCAACAAATGAATTTGATTGAATCTTGCCCGCAGCAATTGGAAGCGGTTGCACAATTTTTCGCAGCCCAAGAACGCCTAGGGCCGCGTTTGCGGTATGGTTTGCGCGATGAAGTGGAAGCGATACGCGAAGTGGCAGAAGCACAGCAAGCATTAGCAGCGTGAGATGCATCTTTTGTAGGGTGGGCAATCTGCCCACCAAAACCGCTGCTCAGCAACAGACTGTGAAGAGCTCTTGAGATACGCCCCCGAAAAAAGGGGACACGCAATGCCACACGATTTTTTTAGCAACACGAATGAGCCAAGATGAGTAAAGAAATTATTCAAGAAGTTGTCCAAAAAAGCCTAGAAGATTATTTCGATGACTTAGGCGAACAACGCCCGTCGAATATCTATGACATGATGGTGATGACTGTCGAAAAACCGATTTTAACCGTGGTGATGGAGCGTGCCGCAGGCAATCAATCCCACGCCGCTGAAATGCTAGGCATTAACCGCAATACTTTGCGCAAGAAACTGCAACAACACGGCATGCTATAAACGCTACGGAAACGAGGTAGCGTGGATTCGCTGCCTTGTTCAACTAGTTCAATGCAGCGCAGCAAACCTCTTTCCAACTATGCACGATGGGTGTTCACATGATCAAACAAGCCTTGATTTCTGTCTCCGATAAAACTGGCGTACTCGAATTTGCGCGCGAACTAGCCGCGATGGGAGTGAAAATTCTCTCCACTGGCGGCACCGCGAAATTGCTGGAAGCCAATGGCGTCGCCGTCACGGAAGTGGCAGACCACACTGGTTTTCCTGAAATGTTAGATGGTCGCGTGAAAACCCTGCACCCCAAAGTGCATGGCGGCATCTTGGCACGGCGCGATTTCCCTGAGCACATGGCAGCATTGGAAGAACACCATATCGCCACCATCGACATGGTGGTCGTCAATCTCTACCCGTTCCAACAAACCGTCGCCAAAGCAGAATGCAGTCTGGAAGATGCGATTGAAAACATCGACATCGGTGGCCCGGCGATGTTGCGCTCTTCCGCTAAAAATCACAAAGACGTGATCGTCATTTGCGACCCGCAAGATTACAACAAAGTGTTGGCTGAAATCAAAAGCGGGACAGTCCCTTACACCACCCGTTTTGCGCTGGCGAAAAAAGTCTATGCTCATACCGCGCAATACGACGGTGCGATTGCAAATTACCTGTCGTCGCTCGGCGAAGACCTGTCCCACACCACACGTTCTAGCTATCCACAAACGCTGAATCTGCATTTCGAAAAAACCCAAGAAATGCGCTATGGCGAAAATCCACATCAAAGCGCCGCGTTTTATCGCGATATCAATCCAATCGCTGGCGCACTGGCCAACTACCGTCAATTGCAAGGCAAAGAACTGTCATACAACAACATCGCCGATTCCGATGCAGCGTGGGAATGCGTCAAAACCTTGGGCGACGTGCCTGCTTGCGTGATCGTCAAACATGCCAATCCTTGCGGCGTTGCAGTAGGCAGCAATGCGCTAGAAGCGTATAGCAAAGCGCTGCAAACCGATCCAACATCGGCCTTCGGCGGCATCATCGCCTTCAATGTGGCAGTGGATGGCGCAGCAGCGGCAGCGGTTGCCAAGCAATTCGTCGAAGTCTTGATCGCTCCTAGCTTTAGCGATGAAGCGAAACAAGTTTTCGCTAGCAAAACCAATGTGCGCTTGCTAGAAATCCCGTTAGGGACAGGTCTGAACCCATACGACGTCAAACGCGTCGGCGGCGGCTTGTTAGTGCAAGGGCCAGACGCGAAAAACGTGCAAGAAAGCGAATTGAAAGTCGTCACCAAATTGCAGCCAACACCACAACAAATGCAAGATTTGATGTTTGCTTGGCGCGTCGCGAAATTCGTGAAATCGAACGCGATTGTGTTCTGCGGCAATGGCATGACGCTAGGCGTAGGCGCGGGTCAAATGAGCCGTATCGACTCAGCCCGTATCGCGTCGATCAAGGCACAAAATGCTGGCTTGACGTTGGCTGGTTCGGCAGTAGCGTCCGACGCCTTCTTCCCATTCCGCGATGGTTTGGATGTGGTGGTCGATGCAGGTGCTACTTGCGTGATCCAACCGGGCGGCTCGATGCGCGATCAAGAAGTCATCAACGCCGCCGATGAACGCGGCATTGTGATGCTGTTGACTGGCACACGT
>JACPVY010000632.1 GCA_016197345.1 Burkholderiales bacterium | reverse complement strand
TATCTTGGACTCTTCGGCGCGTCTGCTCTACTTCTTTCAAACTCGGTGGCAGCTGCAAAATCGAGTGGCCAAGTTGCCTTGGCGAGCTAACGTCGCTTTTGGTGCTTTGGCTTGCGGTTTGATCATCGGTTTGGGCGCTATCGGTGCTTGTATCGGTATCGGTATCATGGGCGGCAAATTCATCGAGGCTTCCGCTCGCCAACCTGAATTGATGAACACCTTGCAAACCAAAATGTTCTTGCTGGCTGGTCTGATCGACGCTGCGTTCCTGATCGGTGTTGGTATCGCCATGATGTTTGCATTCGCTAGCCCATTCCACGGTTAATTGCCGATTCTCGCTCGCCGAACCGCAGCGTAAAACGCGCGGTTCGGCTTAAGTCACTTTGAGAAGGGAAGGTTCACGATGAATTTAAATGCGACATTATTCGCGCAAGCGATAGTGTTTTTTATCCTCGCCGTCGTCACCATGAAATATGTGTGGCCACCGTTGATGAATGCACTGGACGAGCGCGCTAAGAAAATTGCTGATGGTTTGGCTGCGGCTGAACAAGGCAAAAACGCAAAAGCTGTTGCCGAAAAAGAAGCGCAAGCTGAATTGGCTAAAGCGCGTGACGAAGGTCAAAAGCGTATTGCTGACGCTGAAAAGCGCGCCAGCATGAGCGGTGACGAAATCAAAGCAAACGCCCAAGCAGAAGCGGCTCGTATCATCGCCCAAGCTAAAGCAGATGCTGAGCAGCAAGTTGTCCGTGCTCGCGAAGAATTGCGCGCACAAGTGGCAGCACTGGCGGTCAAGGGCGCTGAGCAAATTCTCAAGCGCGAAGTGGATCAGGCAGCGCATGCTGATCTGTTGAAGCAACTTGCAACCGAGCTATAAATCATGGCTGAACTTGCAACCGTCGCTCGTCCCTACGCCGAAGCCTTGTTTCGCGTTGCGCAAGAAGGTGACTTGAATGCGTGGTCTGAGCTGGTGTCTGAAATGGCACAAGCTGGCGCCCACCCTGATGTCATCGCCTTGGCGCAAAACCCCAATGTATCCGACGCCCAAATGGCCGAGACCTTTACGGCCTTGCTGAAGTCGAATGTGACTGCGCAAGCCGCCAATTTCATCCAGATGTTGGTAGAAAATGGCCGTATCGCTTTGTTGCCAGAAATCGGCGCACAGTTCCACGCTTTGAAAAATGCGCGTGAAGGTGCTGCTGATGCAGAAATCACCAGCGCTTTCCCGATTTCGGATGCGCAAGTGGCTGATTTGCTCGGTACCTTGGAGGTGTCTTGAGTTTGACCACACTGCACGCAGCACCCGCAGCTTAGAAGAAAACTATTAGGAGTTAGTATGCAACTCAATCCATCAGAAATCAGCGAATTGATCAAGAGCCGCATTGCAGGCAGTAGTGATTCCGCTGAAATCCGTAATCAAGGCACGGTTATCTCCGTCGCCGACGGCATTTGCCGCATCCACGGTTTGTCTGACGTGATGCAAGGTGAAATGTTGGAATTCCCAGGCAATACCTTTGGTCTGGCGATGAACTTGGAGCGTGATTCGGTTGGTGCCGTTATTCTGGGTGAATACGAGCACATTTCCGAAGGCGACACCGTGAAATGCACGGGCCGCATTTTGGAAGTCCCAACTGGTCGTGAATTGCTCGGCCGCGTTGTCAACGCGCTGGGTCAACCAATCGACGGCAAAGGCCCAATCGCTACCACGCAAACCGCCGCAATCGAAAAAATTGCACCAGGCGTTATTGCGCGTGAATCGGTTGGTCAACCTATGCAAACCGGTTTGAAATCCATCGACTCGATGGTGCCTATCGGTCGTGGTCAACGTGAATTGATCATTGGCGATCGTCAAACCGGTAAAACCGCAGTCGCGATTGATGCCATCATCAATCAAAAAGGCCAAGGCGTGACGTGTATTTACGTTGCTATCGGTCAAAAAGCATCGTCGGTAAAAAACATTGTGCGTTCCTTGGAACAACACGGCGCAATGGAATACACCATCGTTGTGGCTGCTACCGCTTCCGAATCCGCTGCTATGCAATACATCGCACCGTACTCCGGTTGCACGATGGGCGAATTCTTCCGTGATCGTGGCGAAGACGCTTTGATCGTGTATGACGATTTGTCCAAACAAGCGGTTGCGTATCGTCAAATTTCCTTGCTGTTGCGCCGTCCACCAGGTCGTGAAGCTTACCCTGGCGACGTGTTCTATTTGCACAGCCGTTTGCTCGAACGTGCAGCGCGTGTCAATGCTGATTACGTTGAAGCCTTCACCAAGGGCGAAGTCAAAGGCAAAACCGGTTCCTTGACCGCGTTGCCAATTATTGAAACCCAAGCAGGTGACGTTTCCGCCTTCGTTCCGACCAACGTGATTTCGATTACCGACGGCCAGATCTTCTTGGAAACCTCCTTGTTTAACGCTGGTGTGCGTCCCGCAATTAACGCAGGTATCTCAGTATCGCGCGTTGGTGGTGCAGCACAAACCAAAGTCATCAAAGGCTTGTCCGGTGGTATTCGTACCAACTTGGCGCAGTATCGTGAATTGGCCGCGTTTGCGCAGTTCGCATCTGACCTCGACGAATCGACTCGTAAGCAACTCGACCGCGGTGCTCGTGTGACCGAATTGTTGAAGCAAAATCAATACGCTCCTTTGCCAATCTCCTTGATGGCAGTGTCGCTGTTTGCCGTCAACAACGACTTCATGGACGATGTTGAAGTGAAGAAGATTTTGCCGTTTGAAGCCGCTTTGCACGCGTACTTGAAATCCAAGCAAGCTGCTTTGTTAGCCAAGATTGAAGAAACCAAGCAACTCGACAAAGAAGGCGAAGCTGCCTTGAAAGCCGCGATTGCTGAGTTCAAAAAAACTGGCGCATATTGAGCCTCACAGACGCTTAAACAGCAGAAGGAGTAAGGACTCATGGCAGTAGGCAAAGAGATACGTGGCAAGATCAAGAGCGTAGAAAATACGAAGAAGATCACGAAGGCAATGGAAATGGTTGCCGCATCCAAAATGCGTAAAGCGCAAGACCGGATGCGTGCCGCCCGCCCTTATGCTGACAAGATTCGGAATATCACCTCCAATCTGGCAAATGCTAACCCGGAATACACCCATGCATTCTTGGCTAAAGCAAAAACCGAGAAAGCCAAAGCTATTGGTTTCATCATCGTCACCACGGATAAAGGTCTGTGCGGCGGTATGAATACCAACGTGTTGCGTCAAGTGACTGCTCGCATTAAAGAAGCAGAAGCGGCAGGCAACAAGGTGCAGGCTGTCGCAATCGGTAATAAAGGCTTTGGCTTTTTGAATCGCATTGGCGCGCAAGTGGTATCGCATGTGGTGCAAATCGGCGATACGCCGCACTTGGACAAATTGATCGGACCTGTGAAGGTCATGCTCGACGCGTTCCAAGAAGGCAAGCTCGATGCGGTGTACCTGTGCTATACCAAGTTCATCAATACGATGCGTCAAGAAGCAACAATCGAACAATTGTTGCCTTTGGCATCGGACAAGATGAAGGCGGACAAGGGTAGCCATGGTTGGGATTACCTGTACGAACCTGATGCACAAGTGGTGATCGACGAATTGTTAGTGCGCTATGTCGAAGCTTTGATTTATCAAGCTGTGGCAGAAAACCTAGCATCCGAGCAATCCGCT
>JACPVY010000017.1 GCA_016197345.1 Burkholderiales bacterium | reverse complement strand
GCGGTGGGCCATATTCCACTTTCCGGCCTTATGATTTGGCTGCCCTTGATTGGATTTATGGTGGCGATGGCTTAGCGGGCAATATGGGGCTCAATTCGGTTGCTGATGGCCGCTTTTTGATCGGCTCGGGCAATGCGGATAATTTAAGTACCGCTGCCGGCAATGACGTCTTGCAAGGCTTAGCGGGCAATGATGTGATCGATGGTGGTGCGGGTTTTGATACGGCCTTGTATGGCGCGGCGCGCAGCAATTTCTCGGTCAGCAAAAGCGGCAGCAATCTCATCGTCGCCGATGGTTCTGGCGCGCTAGGAACCGATACCTTATCGAATATTGAACGCATCAAATTTAGCGATAAAGTGATTGCCTTTGATGTCGATGGCACCGCAGGCAAGGGCTATCGCCTCTATCAAGCCGCATTTGATCGCGTGCCCGATTCCGGTGGCCTTGGCTTTTGGGTCAATGCAATGGACAAGGGTACCAGTTTGAAAGAAGTAGCGAGTGGCTTTGTCACCAGCGCAGAATTTACCGCTATGTATGGCACCAATCCGACCGCGGAATCAGTCGTCACAACGCTGTACAATCATGTGTTACATCGTACGGCAGAGACAGGCGGCTATAACTATTGGGTGGGTGTGGTGAAGAGCGGTGGGGCCTTGTCTGACGTATTAGCAGCCTTTAGCGAAAGCGCCGAAAACCAAGCGCAGTTGATCGGTGTGATTCAAAATGGCATGGAATTTAGTGTGGTATGACCTGATTTGAGAACACATTGTCAGCATAAAAAAGGATGCCGTGAGCGTCCTTTTTTATCGAAGAAGTGGTTCGAATTAAATTTTGCCTCTGGCAATACATGAAAGGAAAGCAATGGCTATTGTGAGCGACGTCACCGCAGCACATACAACGGGTTTACAACATATCGACGCGCTGATCGACGATGGCCCCAACTGGAATTATTTGCTGCCGGCGACCAATACACTGACTTACACCTTCACCGTTGGCATCGACGATGAGGTGACAAATTCGAATGTCAGCGGCCCGGTGACTGCCTTTAATTCAACCCAGCAAGCAGCGGTGCGCAGCATTTTGTCGTATATCACCACGGTGACGGGCATTCAATTTAGTGAAGTGGGCGGTGGCGCGACGGCAAACATTCACTTCTCCAATGCCAATATCAGCGGCGCGAATTTTTCTGGGTATTGCAGTTGGCATTACAACTACCACTACACCACCGGGCAGGTGCTGACAAATTATGCGGCAATCGCTTATGTGTATCTCGATAATGTCGAATGGGCCGCGCAAAATGCCTCACCTAGCGCTGGCACGTATGCCTATGAAACCCTGTTGCACGAAATGGGACATGCGCTAGGCTTGAAGCACAGTTTTAACGGCGCTATTACCTTGCCCACCGCTGAAGACAACACTAGCTACTCACTCATGTCTTACACCCATAGTGGTGGAAATCACACTTCCTATAGCCCGTATGATTTAGCGGCATTGGCTTGGCTGTATGGTGGAGATGGTTTAGCGGGAACGGATGGGCTCAATTCTGCGACGGACAATCGCGTTTTGTATGGTTCTAGCCATGCCGACACCATCACAACCGCAACTGGCAACGACAAGCTGTATGGCGCTGGCGGCAACGATATATTGCAAGGCGGCAAAGGGAATGACTTGCTCGATGGCGGCGAAGGTATTGACGTCGCGTTATTTGCCGCGAGCCGCAGTCAATTCAGCCTGAGTAAGAGTGGTAGCGATTTGATCGTTAGCGATAATACCGGCGCGCTTGGCAACGATACGCTACGCAATGTCGAGCGCATTCAATTCAGTGACAAAATCATCGCTTTTGATACCGATGGCGCCGCTGGCAAAGCGTATCGGCTCTATCAAGCCGCATTTGATCGGGTGCCCGATGCCGATGGCCTAGGCTATTGGGTGAAGGCGATGGATAAAGGCGCCAGCTTGCATGATGTCGCCAGTGGTTTTGTTACAAGTAGCGAGTTCACCAGCATGTATGGCAGCAATCCAACGGCCGAAGCTGTCGTCAGTACGCTGTATAACCACGTCTTGCATAGAGCGGCGGAAAGCGGTGGCTATAACTATTGGGTTGGCGTGGTGAAAGGCGGCGCAGCCTTGTCTGATGTGCTGGGGGCATTTAGCGAAAGCGCAGAAAACCAAGCGCAATTGATAGGCGTGATACAAAACGGCATGGAATTTAGCGTGGCGTAAAGCTTGTGCTAGCAAAATAGATGCGGCATTTATCATCGGCAATGGTGGGCAGCTTGCAATAATGGCTGGACGATGTGCTTAGGATGGTGGGCAGCTTGCCCGAAAAGCGACGGGTTGCATGCAACCCGCCCTACATTACCCCCGCTCAGCTAGCGTCGCTACTTCACCAACCGCATCGGCTACAGCCTTGCGCACACTGCCGCTGGTGATCAAATGATGCGCCGCTTGGATGTCATCATGGAACCAGCGATCGCCATCCAAACACGCTTCAATTTCACGTCGGATTTGTGTGTAGGCTGCCTGCGTACCAGCCCCTAGCGTGAACTCTGACAAATGCTCTTGCGTCATCGTCAAGGCTTGCGCCGCAAACAGCATTTCAACGCCGACGATGTATTGGGTATTCGCGACAACCGTTTGCGCTTTGCGTGCGCACCAAGTCGAGTTCGAAACATGATCCTCGCTATTGCCTTTCGCCGGCACGCTATCGACGCTACCGGGCATGCATAGCGTGCGGTTTTCCATCACCAAGCTACTCATCGAACACGCTACAACTGGGTAACCAGTGTTGACGCCACGGATGCCGCTCATCAAATTGCGTGGCAAGCCCCACGATAGCGTTGGATCGATCAAACGCGCAATGCGGCGTTCGCAAATCGAGCCCAGATCGGCAATCGCCATGGCCAATAAATCCATCGCTTGCGCTAGGTATTGGCCATGGAAATTGCCGCCCGAAATAATTTCAAAACCGCCCCCATCTTTGCCAAAAATCAAGGGGTTGTCGGTAGCGGAATTGGTTTCGACTTCGATGATATTGTCGATGTAATCCAGCGCATCAAACACCGGGCCATACACTTGCGGCGAGCAGCGTAGCGAATACACGTCTTGAATGCGGGCAGTGTAGGGGATGTCGGTGCGGCGTAATTCTTCGGGCAATTGCACCGCGCGCGCGGCATGCGTGGTGCGGGTCGAACCTTGCACGAGGGCGCGGATGATGGCAGCGGTTTTGATCTGTCCCTGATGTGGGCGCGCTTGATGGATGCGCGGGTCAAACGCCGACATTTCTGCGCGCATCGCTTCTAGCGTGAGGCCGAGCGAAATGCAAGCGTCATGCAGCAAATTGCGCGCATCATGTGCTGCTAACATCGCCACCGCCAGCGAGACGGTGCAGCCATTGATCAAGGCAGACGCATCTTTCGCCTTCAAATCAAATTGCACTGGCGAAATGCCTGCGCGCGCAATTGCTTCTACCGCCGCCATTTTCTCGCCTTGATACATCACTTGTGCTTGCGGATAGCCAGCAATCGCCGCCGCCAAGTAAGACAGCGGCGCTAAATCGCCCGAAGCGCCAACCGAACCCTTTTGCGGCATGATGGGGTGAATGCCAGCATTGACGAACGCTAATAAGCGATCCAACACTTCGACCCGCGGTGCCGAATAATTGCTGGCAAAGGCATTGGCCCGCAGCAGCATGGTGGCGCGGCTGACTTCTTCCGAAAACGGTTCGCCCAAGCCTGCCGCATGGGAATTGATCAATTGATTTTGAAATAATTCGATATGCTCGACTTTGATGCGGGTGTCTTTCAACAAACCAACCCCGGTGTTAAAGCTATACATCATTGGCGCTTCATCGTGCATCCAGGTTGCTTCGATGTAATCGCGGCTTTCTTTGAGCGCGGCGCGCGAAGAATCGGCTAGGGCGACGCGAATGGCTGGATTGCGGGCGATATTGACGACATCTTGTGCTTGTAAATTGAAACCGTCGATAAAAATGGTGGTGCTCAT
>JACPVY010000631.1 GCA_016197345.1 Burkholderiales bacterium | reverse complement strand
GGCTTGATGGCGTATTGTCTTAGTTCGCGGCAGTCCCTGGGGAGGGCTTGTCGCGAACGTGCTTGTAGTCTTGTAGCGAGGGCAAACCACGGCAAGCAGTGCGAGCGTTCATCCTAGTGTGCGCTGCTTGCCGTTGGTTGTTTTCTGCTTAAGCCTTAAGCCATGCGCGCAAACACGCGCTTCGCCGCTGCCGCCGTTTCTGCAATCACCGCGCTATCGTGCTGGATAGAGACAAAGCCCGCTTCAAATGCCGCTGGTGCAAAATACACACCCTCATCTAACATCGCGTGGAAGAATTGATTGAAGCGCGTTTTGTCGCACGCCATCATGCCAGCGTAAGTGGCCGGAATCTGGCGATCAAAATACAGACCAAACATGCCGCCAATCGCGTCGGCGCAAAATGGGATGTCTGTCCCGGCTTCTTGCGCCGCTTGCTGTAAGCCTGTCACTAATTGCGTGGCGCTGGCGCTGAGCTTGTCGTAAAAGCCGGGTTCTTGAATCAGCTTCAAGGTCGTTAGACCAGCAGCAACGGCGACCGGGTTGCCGGAGAGTGTCCCCGCTTGATAGACCGCGCCGATTGGCGCCATCTTTTGCATCAACTCTTTGCGTCCACCAAAGGCCGCGACTGGCAAGCCGCCACCGATCACTTTACCGAGCGCGGTTAAATCGGGTGTGATGCCATACAGCGCTTGCGCGCCACCGAGACCAACGCGGAAGCCACACATCACTTCATCAAAAATCAACACGCTGCCATGCTTGGTGCATAGCGTGCGCATTGCGGTCAAAAATTCTGCACTGGCTTTGATCAAATTCATATTGCCAGCAACTGGTTCGACGATGACGCAGGCAATCGAATCGCCCATTGCAGCAAACACTTGTTCCAATTGTTCGACATTGTTGTAGTCCAACACCAGCGTATGCTTGACGAAATCTTCTGGTACGCCGCCAGAGGTTGGATTGCCAAATGTCAGCAAGCCACTACCGGCTTTCACCAGCAGCGAATCGGCGTGACCGTGGTAGCAGCCTTCGAATTTGATGATTTTGTCGCGTCCGGTAGCGCCGCGGGCGAGGCGCAGCGCGCTCATCGTCGCTTCCGTGCCTGAGGAAACCAAACGAACTTGTTCGATGGAGGGCACGAGGCGGCAGATTTCTTCTGCCATCAAGACTTCACCTTCGGTCGGCGCACCAAAGGAAAGCCCGCGCGCGGCGGCTTCTTGCACCGCTTGCACCACTTGCGGGTGGGCGTGGCCGACAATCGCTGGCCCCCACGAGCCGATGTAGTCGATATAGCGCTTGCCATCAGCATCCCAAAAATACGGGCCTTGTGCGCGTTCGATAAAACGCGGTGTGCCGCCAACCGAACGAAACGCACGGACCGGGGAATTGACGCCGCCGGGCGTGGTCAATTGCGCGCGGGCGAACAGTTTGGCGTTGTTGCTATCTGGGGAAGTGCTAGTCATAGTTGCCTCAAGGTGAAAAAGGGGTGCAAATTGCGAATGGTTGGGAATCTATTGTGCAAAATCGAGCGCGCTCGATGTCCGCTCGGCGGGGTGCGCTACGGCGGCGTCATCCTGTATCACTTCTAGCGCTGGCTCAAATAAGCTGCTTGGTAATAAGTGGCGGGCCGGGATGAGTTTGCCCATCCCTAGGCGTGTCGCATGCGATAAGGCATGGGCGCAATACAACTGCGCTTGCAGCACAGCATTTGGTAATTCGACGCCATGGGCTAACAGTGCCGTAATGGCCGCTGACAGGCAGGCACCTGCACCGAGGAATTGGCCGGGCAGGCGGGGCCAGCTATCATGGCGCAACATTCCTTGCGCGCCAAACAGGGTGTTGCCGACACTGCCCGCTGGCGTTTGATTGTCTAGCGTGCCGCTAACGAGCACATGCGCACAACCATGTTCAATCAACCATTGCACGTCGGATTCCAATGTATGGGGAGCATGTTCGTCACGCCAAGTGAGCGCTAATTGATTCAATTGTGGGAGTGATAACATCAACAACGACGCTTGCGGAATCAGCAAATCGCGCAACCCTATTATAATGTCGTCGCTCGCGCTACCGGACTCCGGCAAAATTGAGCAAAAAGGATCGAGCACTAAGGGTAAATCGCTATAATCGGAGACGATTTCAGCGAGGTCGCACAAGGTATCCAAGCTCGCAGGCAAGCCAATTTTGATGGCGGCGACTGGCAGATCTTCGAGTAAGAGACGGGTGCTATCGCTGACTATTTCAGCATCCAGCGCGATACAGTCTTGCAGGCTAGCGCTATCGCCGACGATCAGGCCGCTGATGACTGAGGTGCCATAGCAGTGCAAAGTGGCGAGCGTGCTCAGATCGGCTTGCACGCCGAATGCCGAGCTTGTTTCAGCGACGCCGATGGTGAGCACCACAGGGCGCGGCAATTGTTGGGGGGAGGAAGTCACGTTGGTGGTTAGTGGCTAGTGAGTGATCAAGCAAACTCGAACACAAAGTTAAAGGCGAATGCTCTGGGCCACTGCGGGTGCGATAACACTGAAAAGCGAAGTGCTAGCAGTGTGTAAGCAGTTGGGCGCTAGAGCCACATAAGCGTCAAAACCGATATTTTACTAGATTGAAGGAAGCTTAAAACATGAGTAACGCGCAAACAGCAAATGCGGGGCAACCGTTTCGGACATGGATGTGCCTGATCTGCGGCTTTGTCTATGACGAAGCGGAAGGCATTCCAGAAGAGGGCATCGCACCCGGTACGCGTTGGGAAGATGTGCCGATTAACTGGACCTGCCCAGATTGCGATGCGCGCAAAGATGATTTTGAGATGACTGTTATCTAAGAAGCACTGCGCCAAGCAGTTTGGTGGTCGGCTTTGCTCGTGAGTGATGAGCACGCGCTGTTGCAGTGCAAGGTGCCGCAAATCACAGTTTTCCACGCCTTTATGCATAAAAATGCGGCGCTAGCGTGTTCATTTGCGTCTTTTTTATGCGGGGTGTGGTTGTGACGCCCAATCTTGGGGTATCTTTACATAAAACCTGATGATGGCAGGGGTATATGCTGTCAATGTTAGTTAGCGTTTTATTCATTTTTACGGTTTGTGCAGTAATTTTTGTCCATACTAATGGGATGCTCGAATAACTGTCGTGAGCGAGGGAAGTTAGCTTCGCACAGCTGGGGTTTGGGGCTTCCTTAACCGGGGTAAGGTCATGACGACAACGCAGGAACAAAACGCCTTAAAGATCATGGTGATCGACGAT
>JACPVY010000016.1 GCA_016197345.1 Burkholderiales bacterium | reverse complement strand
CCAGCACGTGCGCGCCTGACCATTTCGCTCAAGGAATATCGCAGCCTGAATGAGCAATTGCAGCAGCCTAGGCGCGAATCCACCGACAAAAGCAAGCGCCGTCAAATCGTCGGCAACGATAGCTTGTGGGCGTTAGCACAACGCGAATATACCGACCCACGCCACTGGCGCACGATTGCCGAATTCAACGATATGGATGACCCACTCGATTTGCATGCAGGCTCATGGTTGCTGTTGCCGCCTTTGGAGAAAAGCGATGGATCTTGAAGAAATCGCGCGCCAACACAATTCATTTCTGGTGCCCGCCTTTGCTATCAAAATCGACGGTTTGGATTTGCTGCGTGACAATTTTACTGTTTCCGCTGACGCTAGGCAAACGTTCTTACACCTGGAGCCGGGTCAAAAATAGCGATGTGGTGACGCAAATTTTAAATGGCTACAACCTCTCAGGCGATATCGCCGCCAGTGAAGTCACCAAACCGCAGATCGAACAAAACCAGCAAAGCGATATGGAGTTCATTCTCAATCTCGCGAAAGACGATCACGACGCCAATTTCTATATTCATGATCAAAGCGTGCGCTATGGCGCGCCGCGCAGTAGCGACGCCTCGGTATTGGCGATGAAATGGGGGCGCGGATTAATTTCATTCAAACCCGAAGCCAATCTTTCTGGCCAAGTGACCGAAGTGCTGGTGCTAGGGCGTGACGTACCGAATAACGCCGAATTTGTTGGCCGCGCAAATGCCACCGCACAAGACGGAAGCAGTAGCGTCGGCAATGTGTTGGCAACCCAAATCCCCAGCACCCCATTACGCGTGCGTCGGCCAGTTTCATCGCAAGCCGAAGCCGATGCGCTTGCGCGTGCGATTTTGGCTGAAAGCACTGGCAAGAAAATCAGCGGCGAGGGTGAATGCTTTGGCTGGCATGAACTACGCCCCGATACCTCGGTGGATTTACAGGACCTAGGCGCGGGTTTTAGCGGCAAGTACTACATCGAAAAAGTCACGCACAAGGTGGATGTCGGTGGGTATCGCTGCAAATTCAAAGTAAAAAGCTAACGCAAAGGACAACGCAATGAGTTTGGATACCTTGGCGACGAATCAACAAGAACGCGGCGGTGCCGTCAAAGGCGTGGCGTTGGCGCTCGTCACGCAAAACCAAGACCCTGAAGGCTTGGGCCGCGTCAAACTACGCTTCCCTTGGCATAGCGAACAAGCGGAAACCGATTGGGTGCGGATTGCCGTGGCGATGGCGGGAAACGAGCGTGGCAGCTTTTGCCTACCCGAAGTGGGCGACGAAGTGCTGGTCGCCTTTGAGCGCGGCGATATGACTGCGCCCTATGTGATCGGGGCCTTGTGGAATGGCCAAGATAAGCCACCCGCCAACAATGATGATGGCAAAAACAATCTACGCATGTTCAAAACCCGCAAAGGCCACACCCTGACCTTCGATGATGACGATGCCAAGGGCAAGATCGATTTAGCGCTAGCCGACGGTAAACACAAACTCACTATCGACGACGACGGCATCAAGCTAGAAGACGGCAATGGCAATAGCTTTGTGATTGAAAGCCAAGCGGGCAACGTCACCATCGAAGCCAAGACCAAACTCACGCTCAAAGGGCAAATGGTGGCGATTGAGGCGAGCGGCACGATGAGCATCAAAGCAAGCGGCACCATGACCCTGCAAGGGGCGGCGATCAACATCAATTGAGGGCGAGATGGAAGCGCAAAAACAATTTCTTGGACGCGGTTGGGCCAGCCCAGTGCGGCTAGATCCGGCAACCGCCTTGGTCGCCACCGCTGAAGCCGAAGATGACGTGCAACAAAGCATCCTGATCATCCTTGGCACCTCCCCCGGCGAGCGCGTAATGCGCCCGGACTTTGGCTGCGGCATTCAGGACATGGTATTTGAAGTCATCGACAACGCTACCGTCAACCGCACCGCCTCGTTAGTGCGCGATGCACTGGTGCGCTTTGAGGCACGGATTGAGGTGTTGGAGGTGACGGTCGATCCTTATCGCGCAGCGGATGGGCGGCTCGACATTAGCGTGCATTGGCGGATGCGTGCCACCAACCAAGTCGGCAATCTGGTGTATCCGTTTTATTTCCGTGAAGGAGGACCGTTATGAGCGATCCCCGCCCCGATCCACGCCGCAGCGAAGCGCTGTTTCGCGAACTGCAACAACGCGCGCAAACTTGGCTGCCGAATTGGCAAGGTATTGCGGCCCGGGCCGACGCCACTGCGCGCGGCGATTTTGGCCGGGCCTTTTTGCAGCTCGCCGCGCAAATCAATGCCGAAGTCACGCAGCGCTTGGATCAAACACCGAATAAGGCAGCGCTCGGCATGCTCGATTGGCTCGCCATTGCTGCCCGTCCCGGCAATGCGGCGCGCATGCCAGTGGTGCTAAAAGCGCGTGCTAACGGCAAACAAACTGTGTTCGCCAAGGCTCCGCTCAAGTTTCAAGTCAATACCACCAGCACCCCCATTCCATTTGAAAGCAATTTGGATATTCGGGTGGTACCGGGTCTGCTGACGCGCGCGGTGGCGCTCGATGCCGATGCCGATGCGCTGTATTTACCGCCGCCCTCTTTGTTGCGAGTGGAAGCGCCATCTGCTCTCCCAACACGCTGGATCGTCAAGAGCGTGGTAGGTGAAGACAATGTCTATGATCGGCTACAGCTCGACCCACCCGAACTCGGTCTGGAAGCAGATTTGTGGCTGCAAATTGGCGCAGCCCAATATCGAATTGCCGAAAAAGCCCAAGGTGGCCTAGTCAGAATTGACCCAGCCTTGCCAGCGAACGCCATGCCACAAGTTGGCGATACAGTACGATTGGTGCAATCCTTTACACCGTTTTCCGGCGCTGCCCGCGATCTGGAAGCACATTACCTCTACATCGGTGATGAAAATGCGCTCAATCTTACCGCACCTGTGGTCATCGACTTGCAAGGCGGGCAAGCGCTCTACGGCAAATGTAGCTGGCATTATTGGGGAAAAGCGGACAAAGATGCCGACCCGGCATGGCTACCGCTCACGGCGAGCTTATCGACCTCGGGCGAAACGGACACCTTGCGCTTAACCAAGGCCGATAGCGGCAGTGTGGAAATTGTCGATATCGCTGGCCGCAGTAGTCGGTGGCTACGCGCGCTGGCCGATCCCGCGCAAATTAGCACGACGGCGCAGACCTTTGAAGGCTTGCGCTTGCAGATTCAAAGTACTGGCGAGAGTGCGGAAGAGATGCCGGCGATGGAAGCGGTCTCGAACACGACCTCAGTGGTATTGAACGACCGCTTTTACCCATTCGGCAAAAGCCCACGTCAATTCGATTCTTTTTTCCTCGCGTGCAAAGAAGTATTTTCCAAGGCCAGGGCGAAAGTCACGCTAACCGCAGAAATCGCCGGGCGCACGCTAGGGCCAGCCGTCGGCTGGATGATTTGGAGCAACATCATTGGCACCGCAGCCGCCGGGCAAGATGGCAACTTGCATATTTTTCGGGCGGCACCCAATGCTAACGATAGCACCGTGCTCGATTGGTCTTTGCTTTCTTCACTGGCACCGACCAGTGCCACGGCAGATAGCGACGCCGGTGATGCCGTGAATCGTTTCGAAGGATTTTCTGCCGACCTTGCCCCGATCAAAATCCAAACCTACCCATACGGCGGCAATTTGATGCTATGCCTACCTGCGGGCAAAGACGTCTGGGCGTGGAACCATCCTTCCGGTAGTAAATGGAGCTGGCTGGGAATTCCTGCCGACAATGCCGACATCATTCAGCTCGCTGCTACCGGACAAGGGGTGTGGGAGACTGGCGCGAGCCTATTAGCCTTGCTCGATGGCGGCAAACAAGTGGCCGTGCGCAGCTTTAACCAAACTGGGCGCAGTTGGCAAACCGTGGCCGAGATGGACGACACTGAATGGGTGCGGATTGTGCCCTTACTGCAAGCAAATGGGGTCTATGGTGAGCAATTTGGCGCCCTTGATCGCGCCCTGCTGCTTGCAGCCGATGGTGCCACGCTTGGCATCTTGCATGCGAGCGAAGGCAACTGGCGCTTGATCGGCAAACTCGCCTGTCCCACTGGCTGGGAAGGTAGTCACACGCCGCTCGCATGGCAATGGCACGACGATAGCCAAGACCAAATTTATGTCGCCTTGGTAATCCCCGGCGCAGCTGACGCCGACGATACGATAGGCATTGCCGCTTGGAATAGTTTGACGGGCGACCTTAATCGCCCTACTGAAGCACTATTTCATTACACCGTCGATTGCGCTGGCAGCGTGGTCGGCGATGCTCCTAGCCTTGCGTTTTCAGGACAAAGTTTCGATTACGCCACTACCCCCATGTGGCTAGCGTGTAGTGTGCGTAGCGCAGGCGGCACCGTCAAAATGGCGTGGTGCGCAGTGCCAACGCAAGCAGATAGCGCCACGCCGACCATACAGAGCGAAACGGTATTGCCGCCCGGCACACCGGGGCAAAGTCCCATTTTTGTCGGCGTGAATTTGGTCGTCCCCGGCAACAATCAAGATTTGATGAGCGATGGCTTCGCACCATTTCGTTTCCGCAACATATCCGAATTGGCTAGCCGCGTCGGCAACGGCCTCGTGCCCACGCTTGCGATGGCTAGTTGCGACTGGATTCAATGGGACACTGAGAATGCCCGGCTGTGGCCATTTGTCACGACTGCGCCACTGGTTGCGGAAGGACGGCCGTGGGTGCTTGGTCCGACAGCAGGAAGCGACCACCTTGCCAGAATGTTTGATTTGAATGAACTGGACTTACGCTATAGCGGTGAATTAATCGCGCCGAATCAATTACGCATTCCAGAGCAAGTGCCACCACCGAAATTTGGCACCGCCTTGATCTTGGTCAATACCACCGGGCAAGCGCGTGCTTACAGGGTTGATGTGATTGCCGTTAGCTTCCAGCAAGGGCTCAATCAAACCACCTACAATATCCTGACCTTGAACACCGATGTCCCTGAAACGGGTGACTGGAATGCATGGGAAATCCAGCCCGACGAAGTGCTTGAGTTCGATTATCTGCCGCAAGCTGGGATATGGTATGCGTCCACCGCCCTCGCCTTGCAAACGCGTTTGCATGATACGAGCGAAGCCGCAAATCCGCTCGAACAGACCATCACCACAGTGATCCCACAAGGAGCCGAGATCGGCGGCAGTTTGATGTTGTGTAACGCGCTATGGAGCACGCTGCCGAGCGCTGACAGCGAAGGGAAAGTTCACTTTAGCTACGATCCCGGCAGCACCAGCAAATGGAGCCGATATGCAACTAGCGCCACCACCGCCCCGGATTTATCGTGGGAGTATTGGAATGGCACTGGCTGGTGGAAGATAGACGATACCGAGGACCGCACTGGCGATTTTCGTCAAAGTGGCGAGATTCGTTTCACCGTACCAAAATATTCTCGTGCGCTGCTGCCGTTGTCACTATTTTACCCGCCTCAATATTTAAAGGACAAAACATGAAGATTGCCAGAAACACGGTAGTGACTGTGCACTACAAGCTGTCAGATGCCCAGGGCAATCTGATCGAAGAAGGTCAGCAACCGATGGTGTATCTGCATGGTGGCTATGAAAACACCTTGCCTAAGATCGAAGAAGCACTCGATGGCCAAGAAGCTGGCTACAAAACCACGATACAAATCGAGCCAGAAGATGCTTTTGGCGAATATGATGCGGAATTGGTCAAGGTTGAACCACGCAATCGCCTGCCGACGCCACTCGAAGTGGGGATGCAATTTGAAGGTATGCCAGAAGGTGGCGAGGAAGATGATGATGCCGTGATCTTCACCGTGACCGATATCGCTGACGATAAAGTGGTATTAGATGGCAATCATCCGCTGGCTGGTATTGCGCTGGTATTCGATTTGAATGTTGAAAGCGTGCGTGCTGCGACCGCCGAAGAAATCACCCACGAACATGCTCACGGCCCGCACGGCCATGATCATGATATGGATGACGAAGATGATGAAGGCGATGAGGCAGACGAATATCGTAGCCATCCCATCCATTAATTGATTCATTGCCTGTGCAATTGAAAAAAAGCCGATGCATGCATCGGCTTTTTTGTTAAGAAGCGCTGGGTTCCGGCGGATTTGCGTCACCGGGAAACACCCTGACCAATACTATTCTTGGCCCGCTCATCTTTTTGACGACGACGCTAAAGCCATCAAACACGAGTCGTTGCCCTTCGTGTGGAATATTGCCTAGCGTGTACATCAACAAGCCGCCGACTGAATCGACTTCCTCATTGTCGATATCAATCCCAAGCGCCCGCTCTAGCGTTTGTAGCGGTAAGCTGCCTTTGCCGATCAAACTGCCGTCATCTAGCCGCGTCCAATCGTTTTCAGTTTGGCGGAATTCATCGCGGATCTGGCCGACCAGCGCGCTCAAGAGATTATCGAGCGTCAAAAATCCCAATGGCCGTTGCCCTTTGTTGCCAACAATCGCGAAGTGCGGCGCGCCATCGCGAAAGCGGCGAAACAGTCGTAGCGCTGACATATTCGGCTCGACGTGTTCAACCTTCAGCAAAAACTTCGATAAATCCTCGATACTCTTGCCGCTTTGCTGCGCCAAAAACAAATCTTTTAAGTGCAGCATGCCGAGCATGGTGCTGCCATCGCTATCGAGATAAGGATAGCGGCTAAAGCGGTGATGACAGGCAATTTCCATGTTTTCTTGCGTCGTTTTGCTGCGTGAGAGCGCAATCACTTCGCTAAACGGACGCATCAAATCGGAGACTTCCAATTCGCGGAAATCCAATGTTTGCGCCAAGATATTCCATTCATCGCGGCTAAAGTTCTCGGTTGCAGTGGAAGAGCGCAAAATCAACTTGATTTCATCTGCCGAATAATGATTTTCGTGTTCATGGCCGGCATTCAAACCGAGCAAGCGTAGCACCGCGCTAGAGCTGGTATTGAGTACCCAAATCGCCGGAAACATCGCCCAGTAAAAGCCATACAAGGGCAGGGCGGCCCATAATGAAATTTTTTCCGGCAGTCGTATCGCTAGCGATTTCGGCGCTAGTTCACCGACGACGATATGCAAGAATGAAATCGTGAAAAAAGCGAAAAAGAAGGCAATGCCGTGAATGATTTTGGGCGATTGAATGCCAACAAAGTGAATCACTGGCTCGAGCAAGCTGGCAAATGCAGGTTCACCGATCCAACCCAAACCTAAAGAGGCGAGGGTAATGCCTAACTGGCAGGCGGATAGATAATTATCGAGATGGCCATGCATTTTGGCGAGAATGCGGCTGCGCAGCCCGCCTTGTTTGAGTAGCGCTCGCACGCGTGTCGCGCGTAGTTTCACCAAGCCGAATTCGGCTGCAACAAAAAAACCGTTAAGCGCAACTAAAGCAAGCGCAACGATGACGAGAAAAAAATTCTCCAAGATGACTTTCTAAAAATGAGTAAATGAAGGGGGATGTATTCTACGCTATTGCGTCCATTTGCGTTTGGACGTGAAAAAGGCCCGCA
>JACPVY010000641.1 GCA_016197345.1 Burkholderiales bacterium | reverse complement strand
CAGCTAACGTCGGCCATCCTGCATCGAATCCCCCTCTATTTTGTATCTATTCTGCAACCGGAATTGCATTTTCCTCGACCATTCCTGTACAACAAGCGGGTAACGATGGCATAGTAGTCAGAGCCGAATTAGAACGCACGTTCGCTTTTCAAAATTACTAGAATTATCAGAGATATACCATCATGAAAATCAAATTAATGACCGCGTTGGTTGCCGCTTGCTGCATCACTCCAGCCATGGCACAACAATCCAATATCACCATTTATGGGATTGCCGATGCAGGCCTGAATTTCAGCAACAACGGTGGCAATGACCCCAAAGTCAAAGTCGTTAGTGGGATGGCAGATGGCTCTCGTTTAGGTTTCAAAGGTACGGAAGACTTGGGCGGTGGCTATAAAGCCATTTTCCAATTGGAAGCGCGGGTTGAACTCGATACCGGCAAAAACTCCACTGGCAATCTCAGCTCAAATACTGGCTATGGCTTAACCTTGGGGATGGAAGCCTTGCCGCCTAGCATCCTGACCGCCATCCGCTCTGCCGTCAATCCTGCTACCGTCGTCAACACCACCAACGCAATTTTCGACCGTACCTCGATGGTCGGTCTGGTGACACCAGTCGGCGCCGTCTTGTTAGGCCGTCAATATACTCCGGGCTATGAAGTGTTTGCCGCTGCCGATACCTTCGAAACAGGCACCGCAGGCAGCTGGGGCTGGGTGACGGGCGGCTTGGGTGGTCTGTTGACTACCGGCTCAACGATCCGCTCTGATAAAGCAATTCAATATCGCATTCAAACCCCAGAAGGTTTTGGTGGCGCTGTGATGTATGGCTTGGAAAAATCTGGCTACATCGGCTTAGATAAACGCTTCTGGGCATTCAACGTTACTTACAAAGCGAATGGTTGGGATGTCGGCCTCGGCCACAACCATGGCACCGATCAAGTCGGTAATACTGGTTTGGTCACCACCACGGTCGGCGGCTCTTATTCCACAGGTAGCAATCCGGGCGATTGGAAATTCTTTGCTGGCTATCAGCAAATGAAAAATCCAAATTCCGTCTTGATTCCAGTCTTCGTCGGTACTTGGGATGCAAGCATTGCTCCACAATTGGCGCCACTAGGTGCAGCAAAAGCAGGTGCATTGCGTAACATCTTTGTCACCAACTTGACCCGCAACTTCAACCTCGATGCGAATAGCTACTCGGTCGGTGCCCACTATCGTCTGGCAAATGGTCGCATCATGGCGTCTATCTCGCATCAAAATGACAAAACGGTATTTGATAGCGGCGCGACGTTGTATGCCGTCGGTTACGATCATTTCCTCTCGAAACGTACCGATTTCTACACCGTGTTGGGCGTGATCAAAAACAAAAACTTCGGTCAATACGCTCCTGGCGTTGCAGCAACGGCTGGTGGCTTTACCGAAAAAGCGGGCGACACCGCACGTTCCTTGCAGATCGGTATGCGTCACAAGTTCTAATACGCAGCAAAATGGCTCAAAAGCCAGCAAAAAGGGTGCTTCGGCACCCTTTTTTTCATTCTGCCTAGCCGTGCGAAAAATGCTTGCATGCATCCTGTTCTGGCAGGATTTATGCGGTACACTCTCTGCAAATTTTTTAGTAGCTTCGCAACAGCAAGCCGCAAACCGTATTGTTATTTACGCAAATAATCATGATCACCGATCTGGAATCCGATAGCGTCGCGCAATATTTGGCGCATCACCCTGAATTTTTTCAAGTGCATAGCGAATTACTGGCGCAAATCAATTTGACCAGTCCGTTGAATGGCCGTGCCGTTTCTCTCGCTGAGCGACAAATGGAAGTCATGCGTGGCAAGTACAAAGCACTAGAGCTGAAATTGGCCGAATTAGTGCGCCTAGCGCAAGAAAACGATGCGATTGCCAACAAATTCCATGCTTGGACGCAATCGCTCTTGCTCGCCCGCAACGACGTTGATTTACCGCATATTTTGATTGATGGTTTGCGCACCTCGTTTAACGTGCCATTTGCAACACTGCGCCTGTGGCGCGTAGCACCGGAATATTCGCATACTTGGTTTGTTCAAGATGCCTCGGAAGACGCCAAAATTTTCGCCAATAGCCTAGCCGCGCCGTATTGCGGAGCCAATCACGACTTTGAAGCCGTACGCTGGCTGGAAGAATATGCCCAAGTGCATTCGACCGCGATTTTGCCGTTGCGTGTGGGCAAGGTATTTGAAACGCCAGAAGCTTTCGGCCTCTTGATTTTGGGCTCGCCCGATCCAGCCCGCTTTACCGCCGATATGGGCACCGACTTCCTGATCCATATCGCCGAAACTGCTGGTGCGGCGATGGCCTGCTTACTCGATTAAGCGTTCTCACCACAATGGCTGCCGCCGAAGCCAACACCGCTAGCAGTATCAGTAATGCTCTGCTAGCGGAATATCTCGAATATTTGCGCAGCCAACGCAAACTTGCCCCCCTCACCTGCGAAAATTACCAGCGCGATTTAGGCGAGTTAATCCAATTCAAAGGTGAACAAGATTGGGCGCAACTGCGGTCAATCGATATCCGCAAATTTGCCGCCAAAATGCATGCGCAGGGCTTGAATCCTCGTTCTATTGCCCGCAAATTGTCGAGCTGGCGCGGATGGTTTGCTTGGCTTGCGCATCAAGGCAAGTTAGATCTCAATCCGGTCGATGGCGTGCGTCCGCCGAAGCGCGGCAAACCTCTGCCAAAAGCACTTTCCGTTGAGCAAGCCGTGTTTCTGGTTGAACAAAGTGGCGACAGCGCAGTTCAAGCCTGCAATGCTGCCATGTTTGAATTGCTGTATTCCAGCGGTCTGCGGGTATCGGAATTGGTCAGCCTAGACTTACGCTATAGCGCAGGTGCGAGCGATGATGCGCGCTATGTCTCACCCGGCTGGGTAGATTTCGACGAACAGATGGTACAAGTGCTCGGTAAAGGTGGAAAAACGCGCGCTGTACCAGTTGGCAAAGCGGCTTTGCAAGCGCTCCACACGTGGTTGCAATACAGACCAACGCTGGCCAAGCAAGATGATAGCGTCGATGCACTTGCTCTATTTGTGAACCAACATGGGCGCCGCATCTCGGTGCGGGTATTACAAATGCGTTTGCAACAGCATGCGCAAAAGATAGGAATGGATAGCCGGGTGCATCCGCATATGTTGCGGCACTCATTTGCCTCACATGTATTGCAATCGTCCGGCGACTTACGCGCGGTGCAAGACATGCTAGGGCACGCTAGTATCAGCTCGACTCAAGTGTATACCGCGTTAGATTTTCAACATCTGGCGCAAGTGTATGATGCCGCCCACCCACGGGCAAAAAAGAAGGAAGGATGACGACCGCATTATGAGCATGATTCCCACCACCATTTTGACTGGCTTTCTGGGTGCCGGTAAAACCACGCTACTCAATCGCATTTTGCAAGAAGAGCATGGCTATAAAATTGCCGTCATCGAAAACGAATTCGGTCAGGAAAATATCGACAATGAAATCCTCGTGCAAAACAGCAACGAGCAAATTGTTGAAATGAACAATGGCTGTATTTGCTGTACTGTGCGCGGTGATTTGATCGTCGCGCTGACGAATCTGGCCCAAAAACGCGAAAGCGGTGAACTGCAATTTGATCATGTGGTGATCGAAACGACGGGTTTAGCCAACCCCGGCCCCGTCGCGCAAACCTTTTTCATTGACGAAGAAGTCGGCGCGCACTTTTTACTCGATGCCGTCATCACCGTCGTCGATGCGCGGCATGCGATGCAACAGCTAGACGAACACGAAGAGGCGCAGCGCCAAGTCGGTTTTGCTGACAAGTTGATGCTATCAAAAACTGATTTGGTCGATGCGAATCAAATTGAAGCCCTAGAGCAACGTCTGAAACGCATCAATCCACGCGCACCTATCAGCCACGTCCATTTTGGGCAAGCTGCAATTAGTGAAGTGCTGGATTTAAAAGGCTTCAACCTCAACGCTAAGCTCGAAATCGACCCTGATTTTCTTGCAGCAGAAGAGCATGAACACGATCACGAACATGAGCATGATCACGAATGCAATGCTGCTTGCACGCACGAACATGATGAGCACGACGATCATCACCACCATCACCACCATCATCATCACCTCGACGACATTGCAGCTTTTGTTTTCAAAAGTGACAGGCCGTTTGAGCTAGCCAAACTCGATGACTTCCTCGGCCACATCGTGCAAGTGTATGGCCCGACGATGTTACGCTACAAAGGTGTACTATGGATGGACGGCGCTGACCGCAAAGTGGTGTTCCAAGGCGTACACCAATTAATGGGCAGTGATCTCGGTGCAAAATGGGCTGATGGCGAGCAACGTGGCAGCAAGATGGTATTTATTGGCAAGAATTTGCCAAAAGATATATTTATTCGCGGCCTCGAACAATGTTTGGTATAAACTGTCCGGGTTTTACATCATCGCCGTATTGGATGAGCTAAACATCAAAAGCTGTCAGAGGTTTCGAATAAGGGTGTCTCGAAAAACCGCCGCGAATGGAGTTGAAATCACGCGAGGATCCCCCGCTAGGCTAGGATATAGCGAGACTTCCAGATGTGATAGCGGCCCGCACTAAGATTTCTAGTTTGCCATTCGCAAGCGCATGGCATTAAGAGCGGCCCGCATCGTAGCTGATCGAGGTTCTCTGAAAAGGGTAGCCGAACTCAACCAGATGTTTTGGTTAAGGGAGAGTGCAGGGTGCGGGAATTTGCAAATAAATGGAATCGGCCATAAAATGCGCCACGGATTTTGATGCATTTTTAAAAATAGTCACTTAATCCACACATCTGCCAGGCTGATAAAATTCAACATTCTGTAGTATCGAAAGTAAGCGAAGTGAATATCAAGACCACCACCCCTACTGCTGAAGTCCCACTTTTGAGCGAAGAACAAATTCGTGCCATGAGTGAGGCCGATTACATGAATCCGCAGCAAATGGCTTTTTTCAAGCATCGTTTGCAGATGCTGGAAAAAGAATTGCTGAAAAATGCTGATGAAACTACCGAGCATTTGCGTGAAACCGTTTTGGTTCCCGATCCTGCCGACCGCGCGACCATTGAGGAGGAACACGCGCTGGAACTGCGTACTCGCGACCGCGAACGCAAGCTTCTGAAAAAAGTGCAGCAGTCGATTGCCGCGATTGACGCGGGTGATTATGGCTACTGCGAAGAAACTGGCGAACCTATCGGCATCCCACGCTTGATCGCACGACCAACGGCAACTTTGTCGCTGGAAGCGCAACAAAGACGTGAATTAAAACAAAAGTTATACGGCGATTAATACACAATAGGTCACGGCTTTGCGCCGTGGCCTATCGTTACAGGGGCTTTCTTCGATACTTTGCCGCCTATTGCGCCAGCATTCCGCTCTCAAAACGCAATTATTTGCGTGCCACGCCGTTGCAAACATTAAACTCTCCCTCGTTGCAACGTACAATAGCGTAGCCTGCAAACGCGAGGCAATGCAGATCGGCAAAACCCCGTGCATAATCTGCTGTCGCTAGACCCTTGCGTACACGTACCTAGCTGCGCAAAACGCATAGGTGTTGTTTAGCCCTGTTTCGAAGTCGATTAGCTTAATCAGGAAAACTGTGGGACTTTTCTCGCTTTTTAAGAAGAAGGACAGTCAAAAAGCGCCTGCGCCAACTGACAAGGACGCCTCACGCGCCAAGCAGCGCGAGGAAGATAAGGCTCGCCTATCCGCTACCACAGAATCTAGGCAAAACAGTCAGCGCGAGATCGCCCGCGCAACGGCATTAAAAATCGATGCGATTGAATCAGAAATGGAATCGGCGATTTTCAACTCGCCCGAACCTTCTTGGCGCAATAAGCGCCCGCCCAAACCCGAAGAAGCCACCCATATTGAAATTTCCGACGGTCGCAATACCGATCACGTCGTTTTTCAAGATACCTTGCCGCTGATGGGTGCGAGTAGCACTGAATTCTTGATCGACGACGATGGCAGCGCCCTCGCCGTGCTCGATTCCGCTGTCACGCCAGTGATAGAAGAAATTGCGATTCTCTATGCGAGCGAACAAATCGCCCTAACCGACCAAATGCTGCAAAGCGCGATTCACGACGATAGCCTAGGGTCAGCCTCGCGCTCAGCGTGGTGGATGTTGTTTGATTTGTATCAAATCCTCGGCAAAGAAAGCGAATTTGAAAATCTGTCGATTGATTACGCCAGCAAATATGAAACGTCGCCCCCCTCCTGGATCGCTGACCTATATCGCTCATCACCGATCGCCTCGCCCGCCTCGTTTGCTGGCCTGACACCAACGGTAGCGTTTGCTGGCACGCTCGATGGTAGCATCGTCAAACAATTAGAAAAAGTACAAAGTTTGGCGGAAAAAAATCAAGTGTTCCGTCTTGAATTTGCCCGCGTTGCCAATGTCACCCCAGAAGGTTGCGCGCTGCTACTCAAAGCACTGAAAACGCTAGGGAAAAAAGAACATGATTTGATTATGGTCGGCGCGGCCGAGCTTGCCACCAAAATCCAATCCATCATCAAAATTGGCCGTCGTGACGAAACCGAGGCACCTTGGTTGCTCTTACTTGAAATTTTGCAATTATTAGATCGCGAAAAAGATTTCGAAGAAGCCAGTATGGATTATTGCGTCACCTTCGAAGTTTCGCCGCCGGCTTTTGAGCCACCGCAAAAAATCAAAGTCACCACTGCCGCCGCAGAAAAAGTCCACCCCGATATCTCGCCTGACCGCTTCATGATGCCGCCAGTCATTTCCGGCTCGCTAGAAAAGCTCATGGCCGATGTGCGCGACTATGCCGCCCAATACAACCCGGTACTGATCGACTGCTCACGCTTAACCCGTGTCGAATTTAGCGCCGCCGGGCAATTAATGAATGGTCTCGCACCACTGGCCACCGGTGGTAAGGTCATAGAATTCCAAGGTGTCAATCATCTGGTTGCCGCGCTCTTTCAGGTGATAGGCTTAAACAGCATCGCCAAAATCTTCCCGCATAAATATTAAGCACAGTCCTACGGTTCTGCGACGATAATTATTTGCTATTCCGCTTGAAAAGTGCTGGGCTTAGCCCCATGTGCATCGCTATCGCTTAAGCGTCGCGTTCAACGCGCGCCTTCACTTCTGCAGAAAGTCTGACATGGAACAATTTCACGGCACCACCATTTTATCCGTCCGTCGCGGCAAACAAGTTGCCCTAGGTGGCGACGGTCAAGTCACCTTTGGCAATGTGGTCGCTAAAGGCTCAGCACGCAAAGTGCGCAAACTCTATCACGGCAAAGTCTTAGTCGGCTTTGCTGGCGGCACCGCCGATGCCTTTGCCTTGCTCGATCATTTCGAAGGAAAGCTAGAGAAACATCAAGGCAATTTGATGCGCTCCGCAATTGAATTGGCCAAAGACTGGCGTACCGACCGCATGCTACGCCGCCTCGAAGCCATGCTGTTGGTTGCCGATAGCGAAGTGACTCTCATCATCACCGGCAATGGCGACGTCTTAGAACCCGAAGAAGGCATAGGCGCAATTGGCTCTGGCGGCAATTTTGCGCAATCCGCAGCCATCGCCCTACAGCAAAACACCGATTTAAGCCCCACGGAAATTGTACAAAAATCGCTGCAAATCGCCGGACAACTGTGCATTTACACGAATATGTCGCACATTATCGAAACGCTGAACTAAGCCGCCAAGAATTGAGAACACCATGGATATGACGCCCGCAGAAATTGTTTCCGAACTCGATAAACACGTTGTTGGCCAAGGCCGCGCTAAGCGCGCAGTCGCGATTGCCTTACGCAACCGTTGGCGCCGCCAACAAGTGGCCGAACCGCTACGCCACGAAATCACCCCTAAAAATATCTTGATGATAGGGCCGACGGGGGTGGGTAAAACCGAAATCGCACGCCGCTTAGCCAAGCTAGCCGATGCGCCTTTCATCAAAATTGAAGCGACCAAATTTACTGAAGTGGGCTATGTCGGCCGCGATGTCGATACCATCATCCGCGATTTGATCGACATTAGCGTCAAACAAACCCGTCAAGCCGAAATGCGCAAGGTGCGCACCCGCGCTGAAGATGCCGCGGAAGACCGCATCCTCGATGTGCTCTTGCCACCAGCGCGCGATTTTGGTTTTCATGCGAATGAAGAAAAAGCCGCCGAGCCAGAAAACAATACGCGCCAAACGCTACGCAAGCGTCTGCGCGAAGGCAGCATGAATGACAAAGAAATCGAAATCGAATTAGCCGATGCCACGCCACATATGGAAATCATGGCACCGCCCGGTATGGAAGAAATGACCGAGCAAATCAAAGGCATGTTTTCCGGCATGGCGGCGAATCGCAAAAAACCACGCAAAATCAAAATCGGCGAAGCGATGAAGATTTTGATCGAGGAAGAAGCCGAAAAGCTGGTCAATGAAGACGAATTGAAGCAACGCGCGATTCAAAACGTCGAGCAAAACGGCATCGTCTTTTTGGATGAAATCGACAAAATCGCCAATCGTAGCGAACACGGCGGCGCCGACGTCTCGCGCGCTGGGGTGCAACGCGATTTGCTGCCGCTAGTCGAGGGCACCACGGTCAACACCAAATACGGCATGATCAAGACCGATCACATCTTGTTTATCGCTAGCGGCGCCTTCCATCTCGCTAAACCATCCGATTTGATCCCGGAATTGCAAGGCCGCTTTCCGATTCGGGTCGAACTGGAATCCTTGTCGATTGCCGATTTCGAATGCATTTTGACCAGCACCCACGCTTGCCTCACCAAGCAATACGAAGCCTTGCTAGCGACTGAAGGCGTGACCATCGCCTTCACACCGGATGCAATCACGCGCTTGGCGGAAATTGCTTTCTCAGTCAATGAGCGTACTGAAAATATTGGCGCCCGTCGCCTCTATACAGTGATGGAAAAACTGCTAGAAGAAATTTCATTTAGCGCCAGCGATGGCCAAGAGAAAGAGCTGAAAATTGACGCCGCTTACGTCAATCAACGTTTAGATGCCTTGGCAGTCAATGAAGATTTATCGCGCTATGTGCTGTAAGCAAACGCTTTAGCCTCGTTTGCCGGGTGGGGGCGGCAATAGCTGCCTCCCACTGCCACACTGTTGCAATTTGGATCTTGTTGATGTTCAAATTGCAACTATAATGACCTCGATTTGCTGAGCAAATGGAGGCAAAAATGTTGCGGAAAATCTTCGCCATCGCTTTAATTCGACTCTTTTGGGCAAGCGCGAGAAGCCAAACGCATCTTGATCCCGCGTGGTTGGTATTTACAGCAAAATTTGGAAGGCATGGGATTTACGAACATCCATTCTGTCTCCAAACCAGTCGATGCCGTGCGCATGTTGACCGCTGGCCGGGCGCCTGTGATGGCGTTGGATGATGTCACCTTAGCGGATACCTTGAATGAAGCAAAAATTGATGCGCGCGAGATTGTAGCGGGGATGGCGATCTCACAAGTGGTGCAATACATTGCGTTTTGGCGCGAGGCGCCGGATGAATTGATTAATAGCTGGCAAAAAGCGCTTGATGAGATGAAAGCCGATGGTAGCTTTATACGCATCTACAACCGTTGGCTGCCGGGCGTCACGCCACCATAACGCCCGATCAAAACTACTCGCACCCGCTATCCCTGGCTTAGCGGTAAATGCCACATGCAAACATCACATCATCGACAATTTCGTTATACATGGATTTATTCCCCAATTCATTCTTCTTGGGATGCGGCCATTTGTAATTGACCCAACCATCATTCTTGCCTTTGGCAGCGGCCAAGTGCTCCTGCATGATGAGAACGCCATTTACATCACGCAGTTCGATGATGTTTTTGCCGACCAATTTCTTATTTGCGCCGTGGGCGATAACCGTGCCCGTCAAGTCGTACATGACAATATAAAGATCACGCTCATTAAACATGCCATTTGTATCGTTCACCATCGCCATCGTCTTTTCCCTGCCATTTGCGCTGTAATAGGCAATTGCCTTCTTCACCATCGCTTTGGCTTGTTCTGGTGTGCTTTCTTCCGCAGCCAGACAAACTTGAGACTGGAATAAAAAAATGCAAAGGCCAAGCATAAAATACCGGAGTAGCTGTGCCATTTTTTCCTCCTTAGTCAAATACTCGACAAATTTCCCTTACGCTATGAGCGATGAATTGCTCATATGAAATTTCATCTTAGTATTTCGTAGCATAAATAACAAATTGCTAAGCCGTAAAATCATGGCCGACAGCAAGAGTTCATGCGAGAATCAAGTGTCCTTGCGGTGCCTCGTGCACGTAACTGCACGTCTTTGCTCAGCACAAGGTAAAACGCGTCTACTCTGCTTTCAAACTTCGTTCTTGGAGTGACTTATGAAACATTTACCCGCTTTTGGTCTATGCATTGCATGTCTGTCCCTCGGCATGGATAGTTATGCGCAATCGATGCAACAAGGACAGCGCACGCAATTGGTTGGCCAATACATCGGTGATAACAACACCACGATGACGATACACACCGACGGTGATGGCATTACCATCTCAGGGCGGGGACAGTTCAGCATGTATAACGCTAGCTGCCGCCTCACCAGCAATATCAGTGCTGAATGTCAGGGAGAAGGGACACGTCTAAACGATAAGAAAACTTATCGCGCGACTTACCACCTGCGTTCGTCCCACGATGGTCGTCGCATTATTTCGAACTGGACGGCTAGCTATGACAATGGCGAGTTTTACAAAGGCACCAGTCACTTAAGTCGGGTAAATTGAGTACCCGCGATAGGTGTAAGCAAAAATCTTGCGCCACGCTTAACCCCATCTGGTGGCAGTTGGCGTTTACCTCTGTAACGCGGCTGGCAAGCGCCTGTTCGCACTCAACAAACTCTGCCAAAGGGACACCTCTATGCCAACTAAATTACTACCGCACTTGCTGCTAGCGCTGCTCTTGAGCTTAACGGCCTGTAGCAAACAAGAATCCCCTAGCGCGAAGCGCGCGGTCGAAACCCGCATTGTTGAAGAAGTCAAACCTGCGCCAGCGGCTGAAGCACCACCCGCGCCACCCGCCGCCGCACCAGCCGAGGCCCGTGTTGCGGCAGATGCGAGCAGCGTAGCCAAACCAGTAACGGCGGCAGGTGGTAACTTAGTGGCGAACGAAAACTTGGCGAAAGAAGTTAGCAAAGAAGATCAACTCAGTTCCAATCTTCTCAAAGCCCCAGCACCTGACGATGGTAGCCGCAAATTCATCCGCACTGCCCGCGCAAATTTTTTAGTGAAAGAAGTGTATCAAGCGGCGCTCGGGGTAGAAGACATCGTGCATCAACATGGAGGTTTCGTCATCAAAAACCATATCGCTAGCACGGTGCAACGCACTCAGCGCAAGCCGATTGCAGACGGAAAAATCCTAGAATTATCTGAATATTTGGTGCAAGCGAATTTGCAAATACGTGTCCCCAGTAATAAAACCCAAGAATTTTTACGCGCGCTAGCGCCACTCGTTGTATTTTTAGATGAGCGTCATTTCGATGCGCGCGATGCGCAATTTGATTTGTTGCGGCAACAATTGGAATATGCGCGCAATCAAGAAAGCCAACATGAAATGGGACAGATCAATGGTGCGAAACCAGCGCTAAAAGGCGATTTGATCATGGGGCGCAATCAATTGAAAATGATGCGCGATGAAGCGCTGTTACGGCAAAAAGAATTTGAAGATCAAGTCGCGTTTAGCACGATAGATTTGCAATTGCGCCAGTTACCGCAGGTGCGCACCAGTGAGATTGTCGATGTCGATGCGATTTTCAAACAACATCAACCTAGCTTTGGTGCGCAACTGATGGCAGGCTTAAAAAATGGCTGGCAAGGCTTGCTTGATTTGATTGTGAGTGCAGTCTATGTTTGGCCACTATGGTTGATCATGGCTAGCATCATCACTTTCTGGCGCTATCGCCGCGCTCAACGGATCGCTAAACGCTTGGCTAAAGCAAGCACATGAACCAGCGCAGAGCAACGTAGCGACGCTATGCATTTTCGGGCAGAATAGCCAACACCGTGGGCGACCTTGAAAATCGTCACGCAGATGCAACCGTCTGCCTGCAAGATTGTTCGAGGTTCCCCGTATTTGCTAACCGCTTTTACCTAGATGCCGCTATGAAGCTTCGATTTGTCTGCCTTGGAGCAAACTGAGTTATTCGCAAGATATCGAAATTCCCGATGCACCACCGCTACGCGCGCGCGTCGTGCTCAGCCAAATCAACCTCAATTGCACTGCCCGCACCGAAACCACCAAGCGCGTACTTTATCTGGCTGATGACGACCCCAACAGCAAATTAATCGAACGCGGCCCTTTTGAGGTGAACGACATCATCCCTGATTCGCCACAAGAATTGCTACTCAATAAATTGTGTAGCGGGAAGAAGTGATTAGTGCAAATTGGGGCGCGATGATATGTCCCCAAACCTGAGTTTGCCGATGCGTCGTGGTAAAACCGACGACTTGCCACTGCTGGCGAACCCGCTTCTCAATCGCGCTTTAGAATTTCCCTTCCATTTTGCGCTAGCAGACTTTTGACAGAAAACCAATTCTGCTATGATGCGTTCCGCTTCACCGAACGGCGAAATTCCCCGATTAGCCAGTTCGCCAAATCGCCAGTCCTGCCTTAGTGGCGCAACGCCACCTACTCCAGCATCTCCCCCTATATAAAAAAAACGCTAAGGAAAACTATGCTATCTCGTCTCCTCTGTACCTTGTGTCTATTCGTCTTATTTGGCCCATGGCAATCCGCGCAAGCGGTCGATTTAGCGGCAAAATTTGCACCCAAATTACGCTTTGATCGAGCTGCTGTTGGCTACCCTATGTCGGCGCAACCATTTTACGAAGCGATGCAACGCAATCGCAATGGTGCGACCTTCGTACCACCAGAAAATCTTGATGTCACCTCACTGCATAGCGGCAAAGTGCCGACCTATTACCAAGTGCGCCAGTTCGGCAACCAAGTGCGGATTCATTATTGGTGGTTTTACGGTTTCCAACATCCTTGTTTCTTGGATCAAGGCCAACATAATGGCGACTGGGAACACATCATGGTCACGCTAGCGGAAGACAAAAACAGCATCGCCGCCGTCACCTACTATCAACACAATGGTAGC
>JACPVY010000640.1 GCA_016197345.1 Burkholderiales bacterium | reverse complement strand
TTCCAGTAAGTTTATCCCTCTGCCTTGTATAATAAATTGTGGGCGCGGCTACATACAGGAGATGCGCCGGGCGCTTTGCGCGAGATGGCGCGCTATCTGCAAGCGTCTAAAGGAAAGTATTTTGTGCTCAGCCTAGATTTGGCCGACGACATTGTACTGCGGCTCAGGGCGGGTCAGCCATTGACCGAGAGCCAATTGCAATTCGCGCGTGAAACACCCAACGGCATATGGCCTCGCCCATTGCTAGCAATGCTAGTGGGCCAAATCAGCGAAGCCGAATTATTGCGAGTGGTGGACGAATACCCGTACAAAATGCGTGATCTAGCCTTGAACGATGCGTGGTTTTACATTGGTCAAAAACGCCTCGCGCAGCATGATGTGCCGGGCGCAATAGCCGCCATGACTTGGTATAAATCGCACGGCATACGCAGCACATCTGTGCATCGGCATGCACTGGCCGAATTACAGCTGATTTACGGCACAGACGCCAATTTTGAAGCGGGCAAGCTAGCGCATGACAAAAAAGACTATGCCACAGCATTAGCGAAATGGCTGCCCAGCGCCAATGCTGGCCTAGCTTCGGCACAAGTCGAGTTAGCCTATATTTACTACTACCAAAAAGGCGTCCCCCGCGATTATCAGCAAGCACTGTATTGGCTGCGCAAGGCCGCTGCCCAATCCCATCCTGACGCATTTAACTTGCTGGGCGAAATGTATCAAACGGGGCGCGGCGTGCCTAGCGACAACGTGATTGCGATGGAATGGTATAAGAAAGCGGCTGATCTCGGCGATAAAGTCGGCCAATACAAGCTAGCCAATTATCTGGACAAAATGCCCGCAGACAAGCGCGACGAGGCAGAAATTATCCGCTATTACCGCCTTGCCGCCGAACAAGGCGACCCAGATTCAGCAGGCAAACTGGCGCGCCGCTACTACGATGGCAAAGGTGCACCGCAAAACTATTTTATCGCCTTGTTATGGGCGACAGAAGCCAGCCAGACGAATAACTACGAAGGCTTAGACGTCATGGCTGACTGTTTTCAAAATGGCTATGGTGTGCCGAAAGATACTGAACGCTATCTCGCCACCTTGCGCCTAGCGGCAGATAAATACAGTCCGGTAGCGCAATATCGGCTGGCCTATGCCTATCAGAAGGGCAAAGATATCGCGCAAGATTTATCGCAAGCCGCCTACTGGTATGAACGCTCCGCCAAACAAGGTTATCAATTTGCACAAATCAATCTCGGTAACTTGTATTTTCAAGGCAAAGGTGTGGCGCAAGATCTCACGCAAGCCAAAATCTGGTTTGAACAAGCCGCACAAGTAGGACCATCCGATGCCCAAGCGAATGCCCAATATATGTTGGGCAGGATATATTGGTTCGGTCATGGCATGCCGAAAGATCCCCAGCTTGCTTATAAATATCTGCGCCTCTCAGCCGAACAAGACTTCCTGTATGCACAAGAATCGCTCGCCAATATATTGAACGATAAAGACAACGCTATGCATAATCCTGTAGAAGCTACCGTTTGGTATCAAAAAGTCGCTGCCAAGCATCAGGAAGCCGCAAATATGGGTGATGCCGATGCACAAAACGAATTGGGCGATATGTATGAAAATGGTCTGGGTGTTAAGCAAGATATAGCGCAAGCCATCACCCTATATCAACAATCGGCCAAGCAAGCGCATTACATGGGCTTTATCAGTCTAAGTTCATTATTTGCCGAAGGCAAAG
>JACPVY010000639.1 GCA_016197345.1 Burkholderiales bacterium | reverse complement strand
CCAGCAAACAAGCCTGCAGATGGCAGCATTTTGATGGAAGCCAAAAATCTTGCGCGACATTATAGCGTTGCGCAAGGGATGTTCAAGCCAAAAGCGACCGCGAAGGCTTTGGATGGTATTTCGTTTACCTTGACCAAGGGCCGAACCTTGGCCGTGGTCGGGGAATCGGGCTGTGGCAAATCGACGCTAGCGCGCCAAATTACGATGATTGAACCGCCGACCAGCGGCCAATTGTGGATGGATGGTGCCGATATCGCCCACGCTAGCAAGGCTGAATTGAAGCGCTTGCGCCCCGTGGTGCAGATGGTGTTTCAAAATCCCTATGCCAGTTTGAATCCGCGTAAAAAAGTCGGGCAAATGTTGGAAGAGCCGTTGATTATCAACACCAGCTTAACGGTGGCAGAGCGGCGCGAGCGAGTGCAAGCGATGATGCACAAAGTCGGTTTGCGCCCCGAGTTTTATGGCCGCTATCCGCATATGTTTTCAGGTGGGCAACGCCAGCGTATCGCGATTGCTCGCGCCCTGATGACCGAACCGCGCGTGATTGTGGCCGATGAACCCGTGTCGGCGCTAGACGTCTCGATTCAAGCGCAAGTGCTGAACTTGCTAATGGATTTGCAAGAATCGAGCGGCGTCGCCTATCTGTTTATCTCGCACAATTTGGCGGTGGTGGAGCATATCGCTAACGACGTGCTAGTGATGTATTTGGGCAAAGCAGTAGAGCATGGCACCAAGGAACAAGTTTTTGGCCAACCTTTGCATCCCTATACCAAGGCTTTGCTAGCCAGTACGCCGCGCATCGATCCGGCGCAGCGTCAAGAAAAAATTATTTTGAAAGGCGAATTGCCATCGCCTCTCGCGCCACCGCCGGGTTGCGCGTTTAACGCTCGTTGCCCGCATGCGACGGATTTGTGCCGTCAACAAATTCCAGTGTTGCAAGAATTTGCCGGGCGTATGGTGGCTTGCCATCGTATTCAAGAAATCTCATAAATCTCGCTGGTGCGTTTGGCTGTGCGCCACGCTATCGATCTTGCCCCAAAGCTGGGGTAAGATCATCATGCAAAATATGCGCAAGGGCTGCTAGACTAAACAAACACGTCTAGCGGTGACCCGCTAGCCAACGCATGCTTGGCGCGGCTGAAATAAATCATTAAAAAAACGAATGGATGCGCAGATGGAAAATGCAGTCATTGACACCTTAATTTCGCCTGAAGGGCAGTTAGAGGTATTGTCCAAGGCGGAAGTCTTTAAATTACTCGATACGAGCCAAGGCGGCTTGTATAGCATTTTTCGCAACTGCTCGTTAGCGGTCTTAAATTGCGGTAGCACGATCGACGATGGGCGTGAATTATTAGAGCGCTATAAGACTTTTGATATTTCGATTTTGCAGCGTGAACGGGGTATCAAACTCGATATTCGCGGTGCGCCAGCAATCGCGTTTGTCGATGGCAAGATGATTAAGGGCATACACGAGCATTTGTTTGCCGTGTTGCGCGACATTATTTACGTCAGCGATGAAATCATCGGCAATAGTAAGTTTGATTTGAATACCACCGATGGCATTACTGACGCTGTATTTCATATTTTGCGTAATGCTAATTTATTGAAACCATTGATTAATCCGAATTTAGTCGTGTGTTGGGGCGGGCATTCGATCGGTCGCGAAGAATACAATTACACAAAGAAAGTCGGGTATCAACTCGGTTTGCGTGCGCTTGATATTTGTACTGGCTGTGGCCCGGGTGCAATGAAAGGGCCAATGAAGGGCGCAACCATAGGCCACGCTAAGCAGCGCTTAAATAGCGGACGCTATATCGGTTTGTCGGAACCGGGGATTATCGCTGCCGAATCGCCGAACCCTATCGTCAATGATTTAGTGATCATGCCGGATATCGAAAAGCGTTTGGAAGCTTTTGTGCGCCTCGGTCATGGCATTATTGTCTTCCCCGGCGGTGCCGGGACGGCAGAAGAGATTCTGTATATTCTAGGTATTTTGCTGCATCCCGACAACGCGGATATGCCATTCCCGCTGATTTTCACCGGGCCAAAATCGGCAGAAAGTTATTTCAAACAAATTCATGCCTTTATCGGCACCACGCTAGGTGAAAAAGCCCAGGCGCGTTACAAAATCATCATCGACGATCCCGAATTAGTCGCGCAAGAAATGGCGAATGGCATTAAGCAGGTGCGTGAATTCCGTAAATCAACGGGTGACGCTTATTACTATAATTGGCGTCTCAAAATTGACCCAGAATTTCAGCGCCCATTCCGACCCACGCATGAAAATATGCGCAGTTTGTCGCTGCATAAAAATCAAGAAAGCCACTTATTGGCGGCGAATTTACGGCGTGCCTTTTCTGGTGTGGTCGCGGGGAATGTGAAAGACGACGGTATCCGTGCAATCGAAGAATTTGGTTTGTTTGACATTAAAGGCGATGCCGAGATTATGGGGCCAATGGATGAATTACTCGCCTCATTTGTGGCCGATCATCGCATGAAATTGCCCGGCAAAAAATATCAGCCTTGCTACCGCATCATCAAATGACGGCGACGATACGCTTAGCCAAACGCGTGGCGCAGGAGTTTGCTTGTTCCCGTAGCCAAGCCCAGGGCTATATTGAAGGCGCTTGGGTGACGGTGGATGGCGTGATTTGTGAAGAGCCGGGCATGCATGTCGCGCCTGAGCAGGTCGTTGTTTTGCTCGCAGGTGCGACTAGCGAACCAGCGGAGCCAGTGACTTTTTTATTGCATAAACCGAGTGGCTTGCCTGCGAAAAACGGTTTGTTGGCTGCGGACGATGCGTTGATGGGCTTGCTGTGCGCAGAAAATCGGCAGGTAGCTGTAGATGTCTGGACGCAAGAGCGATTTTTACGCCGCCATCTGCAGCAATTGCAATTGCTTGCCGCGCTGGATACGGTCGCTTCTGGCTTGCTAGTGTTGACGCAAGATTATCGTGTCGAACGTAAGTTGCGCGACGCTAGTGCGAGCCTAGAGCAAGAATATGTGGTGAAAATCAGCGGTGTGGTCTTGCCGGAGTTGCGGCCAGAGTATTTGCAGCAAATTCAGCAGCGCAATCAACAACACATCAAGCCACTAGCGGGCTTGAAAATCAGTTGGCAAAGCGAGGCGCAACTGCGGCTGGTGTTCAAAGGTGGTTTGCAAGGCGAGTTTTTGGGCGCTATCGAAAAAATCTGTAGTTTGCCGGATTGGCGAGTGGCGGCGATTCATCGTTTGCGGTTAGGGCGCATTTCTTTGGCAGGTTTGACAACTGACCAGTGGCGTTTTTTGCGCCCGCAAGAGCGATTTTAGGGATGTAAGGACTTTAAGCGGCAGGGCTGGCGTTAGCGTCAGCCTTTTTTACATTGGGCTTGTCGAGCAAAATCAAGCGAGTGCCCGCGATTCTGTCATGTAAAAACT
The DNA here is from genome assembly GCA_016197345.1 of Burkholderiales bacterium. Taxonomy (GTDB): domain Bacteria; phylum Pseudomonadota; class Gammaproteobacteria; order Burkholderiales; family Burkholderiaceae_D; genus JACPVY01. The sequence goes on along the minus strand of JACPVY010000639.1, from coordinate 1,559 downwards.
GGCGTTCTGGATTGAGCCAGATGAAGCAAGCCCAAACGATAAAGCCGACGCAGAGTGCAATCACGCTGGGCCATTTATCTAGGTGTAGCAGCGAATGCAGGACAAGCGCAGGCATAAACCACATCCACGCTAATGCATAACGGATCGCCGCTGTTTTGCCATCAGGATTGTTGCCATTGGCATCTACTACACGTATCCGCCACGTCTTCATCGCCAAGGTTTGCCCGCCGCGACACCATGAATAGCAGAAATACAATCCAACGCTGAAAAACAGCCAGCTCATTTTGGCTTGCTGTAGATAATCACCATGTAGCTTGACGGTGAGCGCCATAAATAGCGCGATGCTAACAGCACCAACACCAAATAGCAGCACGGACTCATAAACCATGCAGATCAAACGACGACGCAGGGTGGGCGTAGGGAAATTATCCAATTCAACTTCTTTCATACTTCAGATTTATTTGCCAGCGCTTGGTACGGCAGGGGCTGGCGTTGGCGTGGTCGTTGTGGCGGCACTTGTTGAAGCGGCGCTAGAAGGTACAGTTGCGCTTGCGCCGATAGGTGCACTCGGTGGCGCAATAATTTTTGGCGCAGGTACGATGCCACTGGTAATCGACGCGTGGTTGCCGTTGCTGGGCAAAGGTGGGGAGGTGACGCTTGCTTTGTCATTTCCCTTATTGATCGGCTTGCCTTGTGCATCGCGGTTACCCGACTTAATCGGCACGACAGGTTTCGGTTTCACGCTAGAGGCATTAGGCAAATTGGTGATTTGCTTTTTAGGCTGTGCTTCTGCCACCAATTTTTTCTTTTGCTCTTCGGGCAATTGCTGATATTTTTCCCATTGTGCTGATTTTTGCTCGGCATTGAGTTTTTTGCTACGCAAATAGTTTTCGCGCGCAACTCGTCTTTGTTCGGGGGTTAATTTGGCCCAGGCACGCATGCCATCTTGCAACTTGGTTTGTTGCTCGGGCTTCATGCTGGGGAACTTATCAGCGATTTGTAGCCATTTGGTTTTGCGGGATTTATCTAGCGTATCCCACTCGCTAGCTAGCGGCGACAACGCTGTACGTTGGCTTTCGTTTAATTCAGCCCAACTGGGACTGCCGATGCTAGAAAATGCTTTCGCAGCAGCGCTCATGGTGGCTGCTGGGGGAGAGGTGGGGGCAGGTGTGGTAGCGGCGCTCACCTGCAGCATCAAGGAGCACACCACAACGGCAAATGTGGCCTTGATGCTGTTATTTGAAACGAAGTGAGTTGACACGTTACTCCCCGCGTTTTGCGAGGTAAGCGTTAAAGCCGTGATCTAAATAGGCTGACAATGGCAATTCATCTGAAAGCACAGCCGCGTCGATATCTGCAATTTCACTGATTCTTTGCTGTTCTTCAAATTGATAAATGCCCACTAAGCCGATCACCACCGCAAACAGTGGTAATGCAACGCCCATGCGTCCTAGCCAAGAGAGGCGCTTACCAATTGCGCCAGCGCTGGAAGCAAACACTTGTTGCTGCACGGCGACGCGGATCGGGGCATCCTTTTTCTTACGTGCCAAGGCCGCCAT
>JACPVY010000638.1 GCA_016197345.1 Burkholderiales bacterium | reverse complement strand
GGGGGAGGCGGCATCCTCACAGCGCATCGCGCGTTGTTCGGGTGTCGCCCTGTGTAAAACGCTGACAAAGCTGGGATACTGAAGCGACCGACATGTCTTGACGACAACAAACAGGTGGCGCAGTATAGCATAGCCAGTCTGGCAGTTTTGCGCTGTTTGGGTGCGTCAAGGCGTGCGAATGGCTAGCCTTTTTAGTTTGTCTTTTGTTGTCCCTTATCTTTCTCTTCTCTGTCGAGTTTTTTTGAAAGTGCAATGCTTTCAACGGTAAAAAACTGCATCTCCTAGAAATGGATGCGCGACTCACTGTCTGCGGCGATATGCCGTGAGCGCTAGCTTTTGAACTGCATGCCGCTCGCCCGACGCTATAAGCGGTCGGATACAAAATAAGCACAAAGTAAGTACAAAAATAAGCACAAAAATATTTGCAGCACCATCGTAAAAAAGGAAAAGTCATGGCAAAACGTTGGAATGGTTGGGGTGAAGAATCGGTCGAGTTTGCGCTAGAGCCACATGCCGTGGCTTTTTTAGCGTCGTTAATCGGCCCAGGTCGCGCGGTGCAAGACGCGACTTTTGAACAAGTTTGCGCCCAAGTTCCTGCTAGCCGCTTGCCTGCTCATCCTTTGATTTCGCAAGATGCCGCGCTTCGTGTGCGCCACGCGCTAGGGCAGAGCTTGCCCGATTGGTTGAAGATGCGCTATGGCAAGATTGGTAACGTGCCGGATGGCGTGGCCTTTCCTGAAAGCAGCGAAGAAGTGCGCACTTTGCTCGATTTTGCTTCACAACACGACATCATTGTCATTCCCTATGCTGGCGGCACGAGCGTAGTTGGTCATTTGACGGTGCCAACCAGCAGCAAGCCGGTATTGTCGATCGCCTTGGCGCGTTTGTCGCGTTTGCTGAATCTCGATAAAGATGCCCAACTCGCCACCTTTGGCGCGGGCGTGCTGGGGCCGGATTTGGAAGCGCAATTACGTGCGCACGGCTATACGCTAGGACATTTCCCACAATCGTTTGAATATGCTTCGCTAGGTGGTTGGATTGTCACCCGTTCTTCTGGTCAGCAATCGCTACGCTATGGCCGTATCGAAAACATGTTTGCCGGTGGCCGCATGGAAACGCCTGCTGGCCGCTTTGATGTCGCCACTTTCCCTGCGTCGAGCGCGGGCACCGATTTGCGTGAAATGGTGATGGGCTCGGAAGGGCGGATGGGTATCTTGACCGAAGCCACCGTGCGCGTGACGCAACTGCCTGATTTTGAAGCCTTCCACGCGGTGTTTTTCCCAAGCTGGGAACAAGGCGTACAAGCGGCGCAAGCGATGTTACGCAATAAACTGCCATTATCGATGTTGCGCTTATCGAATGCGGTGGAGACGATGACGATGCTGACGCTAGCGGGCGAAAGCACCTTGCTCAGCCTGTTGAAATCCTATTTATCGCTGCGCGGCTGTGGCGAGAATAAATGCATGATGTTGCTCGGTGGTACTGGCCACGCTAGCACGGCGAAACATGCGCTCAGTTCAGCCTTGTCATTAGCGCGTTATTTTGCTGGTGTTCATGTCGGCAAAACGATGGGGGAAAAATGGAAACACAATCGCTTCCGCAACGTCTATTTGCGCAATGCCGCGTGGCAACATGGCTATGCAATTGATACCTGCGAAACCGCAGTCGATTGGGGCCGCGTCACGCCGATGATGAATGCAGTGGAACAAGCTGCGCGCGATGCTTTTGGCCAATTCCAAGAAAAAGTTCACACCTACACCCACTTGTCGCACCTCTACACCCAGGGGGCGAGCGTGTACACGACCTTCGTGTTCCGTTTGAGCGGCAATTACGAGCAAGATTTAGCGCGT
>JACPVY010000554.1 GCA_016197345.1 Burkholderiales bacterium | reverse complement strand
GCCGTGTTTGATTGCGTTGACAGTAACTCAGTGTATCGCGGCCTGTATGTGTGGGATGGTTCTATCGTGCCGCTAGCAGTTGGCATCAATCCTTTGCTGACGATTGCCGCGTTGGCGGAGCGTGCGGTGGAACATTGCATTGCGGCGAATGGTTGGCATGCGGAGGCGGGCGCGAGCGTACCGCCAGAAACGACGCGCACGGCAACCAGCGTGCGCTTTGCAGAGCCTGCGCTAGCTGCTCCGCCGGCCTTGACCGAAGTGCGATTTTCCGAAGTGATGGTGGGTAAGCTGCAATTGGCGCGCAGACTAGGTCGTGGTCGTGACGCTGCCGATTTGACGGTGGATGCGACGCTGACGGTTAATTTCACCTTCGATAAAGATTTGCCAGCGTTTTTGCGCGATCCGAAACGCACCGTCAAGATTACGAAGGCGAGCTTGCAATTGGGCCAATACGAGCCTATTGCCTTGCAAGGTGAAGTCGAATGGTTGACGAGCGTGCCGCAGGGGAATTTGCGCAAGATATTGCGGGCCTTGAAAACGTATGTCCGTAGCCGCGCAATTCCTGATCTTCTCGGTCGTGCCAAGAGCGAAACTGGGCCAGAAAAAAAAGGGATATTCGGCCTTTTATATGGCTTACTAAGTCTTGGGAGTGATGGAAGCGCGCTAATTAATCTCGCTAGCCATATTGGCGGCTTGCGCCAGCTACGCTATACCTTGCAGCCGATAGAAGGGCAGGGCGTGTTGTTTGGCAAGCAGCCATGGACTTTGCATGGCTTGAAAAAAGTCGAATATCAGGTCGGCAATAATCTGTGGCAATCGCTATCAAACCTCGATGTCAAGATACGGCCAGCGCGTGGCACACCCGTAGCGAGTGGTGTTTTGAAATTGGATTGGCACAAATTGCTGCGCGAAAAGTCGATGCAAATCGTCAGTTGCAGTGACAATACCCATGCCATTCTTGATTTGATGAGCATGGCAGGTTTTTTTGCCCGCGCTTTATTCCGCCTGCATTTTTGGAATTTCCGAAAACCCGATTATCAAGAGGGTCCACGCCTTTTCCCGCGTCCCGGCCCCTTGCCCGGCTTGAGTGCGCCGCAATGGCATGCGGTAGAGCTGCCGCCTTCACCCAGCAGCGCGACGCCGCTAGCGATTGAATTAACGCATTACTGTGCGGAAGGTGAGCAAGCACAGCATGCGCGACCAGTGTTGTTGATCCATGGTTTTGGCGCTTCAGGCTTGCAATTTACCACTGATGCGATGCCACAAAACTTGACGCAACATCTGTGTAGCAAGGGCTATGACGTGTGGGTGCTGGAATTGCGCACCAGCATTGCGCTACATAGCAGCGCGCAACAATGGAAGCTCGATGAAGTGGCGCAAACCGATATCCCGTGCGCGGTTAAACATGTGCTACAGCAATATGGCGGCAAATATCGTGCATTAGACGTGGTCGCGCATTGCATCGGCTCGGCGATGTTCAATATCGCCGTGCTTTCTGGCCGCTTGCAAGCAGAGGATGGTCTGTCACTGATTCGGAGTGCGGTCATGTTGCAAGTCGGCCCGATTTTCAAAGTATCGAAAACCAACCGGGTGCGCGGTGAAGGCGCGAGGTTGATGCGGGACATGATGAATATGGATAGCATTGACAGCAGCATGGATGAGATCAGCGCTGAATGGCAGGACAGCATCCTTGATCGCTTGCTGGCCTCGCATCCTTTGCCGGCGGAAGAAGCCGAAAAATTGCGCTCACCGTTTGCGATACGCACCGATGTCGCGAATTATTTGCGGGCGACCGGGGTCTTTGGGCGGCTCTTTGAAATCGATAATTTGAGCGAGGAAATGCGCAACAAGCTAGGCGATTTATTAGGGCCAACCAATCTCACCACCTACCAGCAAATCTTGCACGCCTTGCTAGCCGAAAAACTGGTTGATCAATTCGGTCGCAATATCTATGTGCGTGACGAAAATTTTGCGCAATTTTATCGCTTCAATGCGCTCTTTTTGCATGGCAAATTGAACGATGTGTTTGACCTCGCTTGCACCAAAGATTCGGTTGAAAAGTTGCAGGAAATTTTTTCGAAAGAAGCTTTCCTGCGTGAAGAATTAGACGACTATGGTCATCTTGATCCGCTAGTTGGGCGTAATGCCGCGCGTGATGTGTTCCCGAAAATCAGTGATTTCCTAGCCCGGCCATTGGCACCATTAGACCTTGCTAAAGTGACCAATGAAATCGAATGGCATCCACCACAACTCGGGCCAATAGTCGGTTGGGTACGGCCTAGCGCAGATGGCAGCCTATGCCGGATTTGGCTAAAAACGAAAGAATTGCCACAACGTGTGCAAGCGGTGGAAAGTTTGGTGCTCGCGAGCGATGGGCAAGCGGTGGCGGGTAGCTATCGTCGCCACGCTGTGTTGCCTTGGCCCCGCTTTACCGTCTGTGTGTTTGACGTCGCATTGCAGCCGGGTGAAAGTGTGATTGTGTGCAGCCACCACGGCGGTGTGCTGGCCGCACCTGAAATGGGGACGGGTTCCACTACGGAATTTATCCCTGCCATGCCAACGCCAGAGGACATCGCGAACGCGTTGGCGCAGTCTTTGAGCTTGGCAGCGAGTGCCGACTGGCCTGAGCAGGAAGCGCAAATGTGGCAGCGTTGGTGTGATCACCCCGCCAATTTCGGCCATGCACAACCTTTGCTGACCAATCCAGCTTCAGATACGCAGCTCGATTCGTTTTGTTTTGCACTGGGTTCTTGCCGCTACTCTGGTAGCCCGCTGGAGCAAGAAATTGGCGACGCCGCGTGGCATCGCTTGTGGCAATACATGCGCCAGATCGAAGAGCCAACGCAACAGCCTGCGCTTTGTATGCTGATGGGGGATCAAATTTATGTCGATGCGACCGCCGGTGTTTTAGAGCGTAAAGCCCGTACTGAGGTGATTTTAGAGCGCTATGAAGAAGCCTATAGCAGTGATTTTGCCGCCCGTTTGTTAGCGCGCTTACCGACCTATCAAGCCATGGATGATCATGAAATCGGTAACGATTGGGAGCCGCCGATAGCGCCGGTATCCGCTAATAGCGCGCTATGGGATAGCACCGCACAAGCGGCATTTCTGGCCTACCAATGGGCCCATAGTCCACGCAATGGGCAAAAGGTGTACACCGCTGGCAGTAGCGTGGGCGCGCAAGGCTTGTGGTATGACTTCGTCAGCAAGCAGATTCCATTTTTTGTGATGGATACCCGTTCAGAACGAGCGCCACGTCATGCCACCTTGCGTATTGCGGAGAGCGCCTCTTATTTGCATAGTGAACAGCAAATGGCGGCATTGAGCGCATGGGCAAGTCGGGCTCAGCAGGAATTTGGTGACAGGCCAAAATTTATCGTGTCCCCTAGCGCATTGGCGCCTCTGACACCCGAAGATTTAGGTGAACAACATAGTCGCAATGATGGTTGGTTTGCCTATCCCGAATCCTTGCGCTGGTTGACTGATTTATTGATCGATGCGGGCGTTAAAAATCTGGTGCTACTGTCGGGTGATTTGCATGCCTGTTTTGCTAGTCGTGTGACATTACACAATCCAAAAGGCGAGACCGCGCATTTGCTGTCGCTAGTGTTTTCGCCGATTTATGCACCTTATTCATTCATCAATGGCAGCGCCGATGCGGTATTGAAGCATTGCAAAGAACCATTGCGCTGTGCCGCTGCTGGCTATCAATTCGAATATGACCGAATGTGGTCGGATGCCAAGCGCCAAGGATTGGGGCTGGTGCAAGTGGAACGTCAGGCCGATGGTTGGGACATCATTTTCCAATTGCTGGCGAAGGGGGCGGAAATCCAACGTATTCGTCTATGAGGAAATGGCGTGATCGTGCTCGCGTAAGCGGGCGAGAGCCGCAATTTAAGGCAAGGCCCATAGCAAGTGCAACAAATAGGGGAGCCAAGCCGCTAGCAAGATAAGCAAAAGCCCGCTACTGGTACGCCACGCATATGCTTTGTTGCCTGCCAGCCAAGCGGCGATCATCTTGCTAGCGGTATTACTGCTGATAGCAAGTAACAACGCGAGCAAACAATTCGCTTGGCTGAGCGTACCCTTGCTATCGACCAGTGATAGCAAGGAACCTGCCGCTGCGTGGACATCAACTAAACCAGCCAGCGCTGCGCCCAGCAATACCGCAGTCGCGCCGAAGTAGTTATGGGCGAAGGCGACAGCGGCGGTAGCGCAGGTCAAAATCAAGGCAAACGCGATTGCTTGGCGTATGCTAAAAGCATGCCCGTGCGGTTGCACATATTTGCCCGAGTGATGTTTGCCAAGCAGGCTAGCGCCAGCGACTAAGCAAGCACACAACAAGGCGGAAAGAAAGGATGGCGCTAGCGTGCTCAATTGCGATGGCGCTATCGTTAGCGTGACCACTAGCAAGAGGAGAAAGGTGGCCACGGTGGAAAGTAAGGCTCCAGCGACGCACGCTTGGATCAGTTCTGGCTGTTCTTTTGCGCGTAGGCCCATGGCGGCCGTGGTTGCCGTGCTGGAAACAAAGCCAGAGCCAAATCCCGAGAGCGCTAAGCCTAAGTGTGGGCCAGTAATGCGTAGCGCAACATAGCCTGCCGCTTGCAAACACATCAACACCACCACCAAGCCCCATAAACGTCGTGGATTCGCGCCCATCAGCCAAGGTAGGGATTCGTTGGGTAACAGCGGTAAGGCGACTAGCGCTGCTGCTGCGAGCATCAGCGCATCGCGCAATTCGCTGGCCTTTAATTGCACCCGCAAAAAGCGGTGGACATCGTTACGCCAATGCAGCGTCATCGCGGTGATCACCGCTGCTGCTGCCGACACGGTGGGATTATGCAAAGCATTAGCCCCCAGCAAAAAGCTGATAAAAAGCGCTAACTGCGTCGTAATGCCGGGATCGTCTGGCTCTTTGCGCCAATACGAAATGGCGCATAAGGCGACAATCAGCAAACCGCCGACCAAGGCCAATTGCATAGAGTTTGCCAAGACCCCCAATACTGAAGTCAACGCAAAGCTCCGCACGCCAGCAAATGCGCGGCGATAGCCTAGCCCTTTGCGGCGCTCGCGCTCAATACCAATAATGAGGCCGCAACCGAAGGCGATCAGGAGTTGGGGAAGGGTGACCATATGGCCATTGTGGGGCTAAATGGTGGTGGGTGCAAATCCGTGTTCTATTGTGGCGATCTGCTTGCCGCAATGTTGGCGCTGTTGATCACGGACATTGCTTCCGCTAGGGCGCGCTTGGCATCGATATCGGAAAAATCTTGCTGTAGCTTGTAATCGGCTTGGACGCGAATTCTCTTCAAATTGGGTAGCTTGCGGGCCATCTTTTTCGCTTCGGTTCTGCCTGGTGCTATTTGATTGCTCCAGCGTTCAACGGCATCAATAACCGCTTCGTGCGAGCTTGATGCGTTCAATGACGCATCCTTCAATTGCATCGTCGGTGGTAAGGCTTGTTTGGCGGCACTGCGTAGATCAGCCTCATCATTGGTTTGCGCTAGCCGCTTGGCTGTAGCCAGAAAATTGCGTGGTTCAATGCTCATGGTGGATAAAGGTTTTATGCAAGCAATCAAAGCCTATCCAGTAAATGCTGGGGGCAAAGTTTGGTACTGCGTCATACAGCAGGGGCGTGAGTTCATCCTCAAGCTCCAGTACTCTTTCAAGCGGCAAATTCACTAAAAAATGGCAGTAAATAGTCCCGGCTATCGTGGTGGCATCGATCTTCATGCGTGGTGAGTAGATTTTTCTTTCACGCAAGAGCGCAAAGAGCACTTCGTTACAACGTATGGTGAATTCATCATCCAAGTTGTGTTCTTGCAGAATTTCGTTGGCGCGAAGAATTTCCTGTTTAGTTTCGCAGGATCGATTGGGCGAGCGTAAATCAAATGTTTCGATTAATTCCTTGGCCTTGCGGAATTGGCCAGACTTCGCAGTTTCATTAATTGCTTCTTGGAGAGTGGACAAAACCGTAGGACATAGGTCACTGGCAATAATTGTTTGAGACGATGCGTCCAATTGCAGGCCAATCCGCTCTAAAGCAGCCGCATAGTTGGAATGTACTTGTGCCAACACTTCAGAAGAGTTGGGAAGCGCAATAGCGGCGTGAAAATGGCGATGAATGGCGGCCTCATCCCATTCATCAGCGGCGACTAATCCCAGCACAGTGTACGCACGCAAAGGATCAATTTGCAGAGACGCGTTTGCAGCTCGCTTGGCTTTAACACGCGTAAATTCTGGCAAAGGAGCGCCACCAGCCATTAGACTGATGATTTCAGTAAGCGCCTGTTCGGCCCTGCTAAGAGCTTGTGCTTGTACCATTTTTAAGTGAATACGGTGGAGATGTACGATCAGAGCTGCAATCCTAGCACACCCAAAATCACAAAAAATGAGCGAAAGTAGTCGTACTCCAGTTTCTGCAAATAAAGAACCGATTTTCTGTGGTTTGGAGCCGGGACTGTTACAAAATAATTGAACAAGCGGCCCGAATTCGGCTTATTTGCTACACGCCTTCATCTCTTGATTAGGAAAGCCTGCTTTGATTTTTTCCAGCTTGCCTCTGGCATCTAAATCAATATTGCGTAATTGGAAGGCGACTTTATTCGTGGTCGAATTGCGGGCGCCGACTTTGGCGGTGCGTACACCTTGACTGTTCAGGGTTGCTAAATGGCGTTGCGCCGCTTCTTCGGTTTTGAAAATGCCGAGCGAAATGCCCCAGCGTAGCGCGGAATTATCTTGCAGGACATAAAAATTAGTAATGCCTAAACTGCGCAATTCGGCCGCTTTTTTATCTGCGCCTTCCTTGCTACCTTGCGAGGGGATATACACCATATGGCTCGCGACCTCTTGCACATTGATGCGCGATTGGCGCTCGCCTAGCGCAAGCGCGCTTAAGAGGTTTTCAAAGCGTTTTGCATCATTCGGTAAGAAATTGCCGATTTCGGTGCAGGCGATGGCCTCTGCTTTTTTCTCTGGCGTAGGGGCGGGTGTGGCTGCTGGTGTTCCATTCGCGCTAGGTGTACTCGCACTGCTTTCAGGCGGCAGGCGTTCACCATTTTCTTGTGCCGCGGCGGCTAAGACGGTTTGCGCCGCACTAGCACTCATCAACTTGATTTTGCCGGGATTTAATTGATTTTGGAGCCGCGCTGGCTCACGGTCGGAAGGGATAATGTCATTTAAATAGCCCCGATGCCACGCGAAAAGTGCGGCATTTGTAGCTAACAGCGTGAAAAAGAAAAATTTCAACATACTTATCCTAACGGTGTGAGCGATGTGCGTTTTAAAGCGGTGGCGCTAGCGCGATAACCCCACCTTGTGCTTGCAGCACGCGATGTAGGCCAAGCAAAACGAGATTATCCAGCATTTGATGGGCGATTGTCAGCGCAGGCGCGAGGGCGAAAGCAGCCCCGCCGGAGAGTACGCAATGCACAGGCTGCGCTAAGCGATGCTCAAACTCACGCACGGCCTTTTCTATCGCCCCGGCTTGGGCGGTGACGCAGCCGCTGATGATGGCATCTTGCGTGTTGTCGGCAAAGCTATGCGGCAATTGACTATCTGGGCTGACTTGCGGCAATTGCGCCGTATTGCGTGCCAAAGACTGCGCCATCAGCGCGAGCCCCGGCAAGATCATGCCGCCGATGAATTGGCCATCGGCTTGCAAACCATCTAAGGTCGTCGCCGTGCCGCAATTGGCGATCAGCAGATTTTTTCCCGGCAGCATTGCTTGCGCACCAATCACCGCACATAAGCGATCGCAACCTAGCTGAGTGGGTTCGGCATAGCGATTCTGCACACCTGCAACCTGTGCTTGCGAGCTAAACCATTGGGGTTGAATATGCGGCGAAACGAGGCTTAATTGCTGTGAAATAGCGTTGCGCGCAGTTGCCCCAGCGACATTCGCAATCAAGACGCCGGATAATTCAGCGCAGAGATGTGCTTGCCATTGCGAGGCTAATTGCGCACTCTCTGCATGCCGCACCGCACCTTGCGCCAACCATGCACCGGGTTGTGTCGCGGCTAAGCTGGCGCTCGTCACGAACGCCCATTTAATCCGCGTATTGCCGCTATCTATCAATAAATACATCTTATTTCTCCAGCATTTGCTGATATTGTGCTTGGCTACGTAGCGATACATCGCCGGTTAAAACGGTTTCAACGCCAGCGCTAGTTGCTAATAGCAGTCGTCCTTGCGCGTCGACCCCAAGCGCGCGGCCTTGCTGGAGTACTTTGCCTTGTTCCAGAATCACCACATCTTGCCCATTAAATGCGTGTAATTGCTGCCATTGCTCGATAAACGATGGCCAACCAGCTTGCTCGAATTGCTCCAAGACCGACGCTAAATGGTGGAGTAAATGCGCCGCTAAGGTATTGCGATCAAGCTGCGCTAACCATGGCGCATCGGCGACCGCTTGGCCAATCTGGGCCTCTAGCGTGGGCGGAACTTGTAAATTCATGCCGACCCCGATGATGGCCCAAGTGGTATCGGGATCATGGCTGCTATGGGTGCTTTCGAGCAAAATGCCGGCAAGTTTTTTGCCATCTTTTAAGATGTCATTCGGCCATTTTAGCTGCACTTGCACACCATAGGCCGCAAGCGCTTGTGCTAGCGCAACGCCGACGGCAAGCGGCAGACCTAGCATTTGGTGCAAGGCTAAGCGAAATGGCCAGGCGAGGGAAAACGTCAAACTCTGTTGCGGAGCGGAATGCCAACTACGGCCCATGCGCCCGCGCCCGGCGGTTTGGCTTTCGGCGAGCAATAGGCTAGGACCATGCAAATCATCGACCTGCGCCAGCAAATCGGCATTGGTCGAACCCGTTTCGGCGACGACGACGATGTCCGTTTGGCGTGCGCGCGGGTGTGCGCTGGGTTGCATTGCCAATAAGGCAGCGCGGATAGCGGGGGCGGCGAGCAGGCTGGAACTCATGCGATGGTGTTGTCAAATAAAGAAGCGAAACGCATTTTACCGTGTAAGTGCGGTTGAAATTAGCGTGCTTTGCCCCAATTTGCAGCGCGATGTGAAAAAATGCCAGCAAGTTGGCGACCTAGGTACATATTTCTGACGGTTTTTGCCAATTCACTGTAAATCCGCCTGTGCAAACTCAATTTGACGGCGAGCGCATTATAATTGTTGGGTTATTGGTTAGGCTAGCGCTGCCGCTAGCATTCCACCACGGGGTTCTCTTTATCCAGAAAGCAAATCATGCAAGAAAAAACAGAAAACAGCCCAGCATCTAGCGAGCCATTTTTCGAGGAAAAGGCGTTCAAATCGCGCACTGTGCT
>JACPVY010000553.1 GCA_016197345.1 Burkholderiales bacterium | reverse complement strand
GGCCAGCATTTCACGGCCATTTGCGTCATACACTTGGCAATACGGCACGCCGGAAACAGGTGTGATGAGGCCATCGGGCTTACAAGCGACTGGGCTAGGCGTTGGCGTGGGGGTGGGTGTAGGCGTCGGCGTCGGCGTGGGAGTCGGTGTGGGCGTTGGCGTCGGTGTAGGGGTTGGGGTTGGCGTAGGAGTCGGCGTCGTGCATGAGTCCGCATTGCTTACGCTCCACGCTTGCTGCCATGCCCAGCCCACGCCCGGCTCATAAGCGGAATTGCCGGACGAGCACCAACCAGCGACGCTACATTGATAGACACCACCCGCATTGCTCACAATATCGCCGGCTTTATAGCTAGCCCCGGCAACATACTTCGCACATCCCGGCGTTGGAGTGGGTGTTGGAGTCGGCGTAGGTGTTGGGGTAGGCGTCGGTGTTGGCGTCGGTGTTGGCGTCGGTGTGGTGCTTACCTCCGCCCATGGCCCCCACTGATCCGCGCCGGGGACATTGTTTTGTGTCCACCATTTTGCGCTATAGGTTTTGCCGTTATAGGTCACGCATTGGCCGCTGGTATACACCGTGCTAGCGCTCCACGGTGCGCAATCGGCAACCGCTTTGCTGGTCGCCAATAATTTGGTATTCGGGGCAGATTGTTCATTTGCGCCACCACCGCAAGCGCTCAGGGCACTGGCCAGTAGTAACAGCGTTAAACCATTGATTTGTTTCAATTTCGTCTCCTCAGTTATTCAATTGTGATTTTTTATGACGGGCGCATAGCCACCCTCAAGCCGCTATGCGCCCGCCTAAGCTGCCTATTTCAATACGACGTTCCAATTGTCTTGCACACACTTGACGTAATTCCCTGGAATCAAAGCGCTATACGGGGTTTGATAGCTCACCAGTTGGCATTGGTAATCGCCACCTGCATTCCAGTTTTTCTCCCAATAAATGTTGTAAGCGGCTGAGCTACTGGCGTCGAAACGCTGCATATTGGCGCACGACAATTGCTCTTTGCTGTAATCCCAACCGAGATCGCTAGAGAATTGCTTGAAGTAGTCGATGCGGTTTTGCGCGGCTTGTTTTTCGGTACCGCCGCCACATTCGGCGTTGATGATCATGATGGTGGTGGCGAAGTTATTACCCGCACCAGCTTTGATATCAGCTTGATTCGGTACCCAAGTGCCATCAATCACATGCAACATCGATGGCTTAGGCGGTTGTGGATAGACGAAAAAGAAGGTGGCCGATGCCAGATTGAGCCAGGTCGAGGCGACTAAATCCGGGTTTTCCAGCAGCACATGCTGGTCGCCATTATTCATCGCTTGGGAAAACGGGCCGTAGTTATAGTTGTACGACAATTGCTTAGCGCCACGGCCAAAATACTTCTTAAAGCTACCGTCAGCGTTTTTGCCGCAAGTCCACACCTTGTTAAACACAGGATCAGCACATTCGGTGTTGTAGCCACAAGAGCTACCGGTCTCATCGCAGCCCATCTCACGCAAATACTTCAAGCCTTGACGCCATTGAGGGATAGGGCTATTAGCGTTGTGATCGCCCGTTTCTTGCCCGAAGTGCGCAAACATCGTCGCTAAACTATGGCGGCAAATCGCATCGGCGTTACGGCCGTCGCTATAGTCATCACAGACGGCAGGGAATTTTGCGATCGCTTGCAAAAAGCGGGTATAGGTATAGCTTGCGTCGCGCGCGGCAAAATAGAAATCCCATTTACTCGACGGCAATAAGCGCTCTACCCGTTTGACGTTGACGGGATTGCTCGCATTGCCGGGCGCTACCTTATCCACTTCAGTGCTAGCCAGGGTACGCACCGATGCTTTCACCGTTTTGAAAAATGGCGTATTAGTCAATGCCACTTCTTTCGCCTCGGCTTGCGCTTTCGTTGGTACTCCCGGCGTCGGTGTTGGCGTAGGTGTGGGGGTTGGAGTCGGGGTCGGCGTTGGTGTCGGTGTAGGCGTGCCATTGCAGGTATTCACTTGCGCCCACGCTTGCTGCCATGCCCAGCCTTTGCCCGGTTCATAGGCAGAATTGCCGGAGGAACACCAGCCCGCTACCGTGCAGCTATAGTAGCCACCGGCGTTCGCCACCACTTGGCCAGCGGTATAGCTATTGCCAGCTTTATAGACGGCGCAACCCGGAGTAGGCGTAGGCGTGGGGGTTGGGGTGGGTGTCGGAGTTGGCGTGGGGGTTGGAGTCGGCGTGGGGGTTGGAGTCGGCGTAGGGGTAGGCGTTGGCGTCGGAGTGGTCGTCACCAAGGCCCATGGCCCCCATTGATCGGCGCCCGGCACATTATTTTGCGTCCACCACTTCGCGCTATAGGTTTTGCCGCCGTAAGTCACGCACTGCCCTGCCACATAAGCTGTACTGCTATTCCACGCACCGCAGGCATCGGCTTTGACGCTACTGGCTAATAATTTCGGTGTCGCAGCACTTTGCGCTTGGTCTTGCCCACCGCAGGCAGCCAAACTAGCGCCCAAGATGGCCAGCACAATCGGCTTTAAGACTGGTTGCCAGGATTGTGGCAAATAGGTTTTTTTCATTTTTTCTCCTTATTCCGCATGGATCGCAGTTGAAATTTTTGGGTTATACATAGGTTGTGATCCGCCCATCTCGGCATAGCGAGGCTGTCGCAAAACGTATTTGGCAAAAAATTCGGCAAATTTGCGGCCAAACTCCTCTCGCCCCTCGTGGGAGAGAGGCAGGGAGAGAGGGGGCGGCTGACCAAAAACAGCAAAATTTTGTGGCTAAGACGCAATTCATTAGCTCTTTTGTTGCCATTACCATCAAAAAAGACGCCGTACTATTGCAACCGCCCCCCCTCTCCCTAGCCCTCTCCCACGAGGGGGTTAAACAGGGAATTCGATTCGCATGCGAATCGCCTGTTTAACGGTATCGGTATATTTGCCGATACGCGCCCTGCAAGGGAGGGGACACGCCTTGCAACCGCCATACCTTTTCGTGACAACCTCTAGCGCAGGCGTATAGCGTCCCCGCGCGCTGCGTGGCACGCAAAAAAAATCACGCACATGAAGATTGATTGGATCGGCTTTTTCGCTGGAAAGCGGGGGCGATACCGCGCCCGCCCCCATCGCTTGAATCACCAAAACCTATGGCAAGGTTTTCAATGCCGCTGCTGCTGGCACCGAAAAGTTATAGCCATCGTGTTTGTCCCAATTAATTGACCACGTCATGACGCCGCGGAAATCGGGATAGGCTTGATTCGGTTTGACGCTGCCGCAATTGACTAATTTAGTCAGACAACTGAGCGCATCCGCCACCGTTTTTGCGGTGACAAAACCGCGATTGGCAGATTGATTACCAGACGGCACGCCAAAAGCGACTTGATCAGGGCGCAAGCCTTTGAAGCTGCCCGCAGTACCACGCGCCAGTGGGAAGCCTTCGATCAGCATCTTGCTACCAGCCACTAGCCCATCGACCGTGCCTTCTTGTACTGTCCCTGCGGCATACGGTGTATCGAAACCGCCATTGTTGTAATACTGAACGTGGATCACGGAAAGCTCATTACGCAGGCCGTCGATAATCGGCAAATACGCGCCCCAGATGCTGCCATACGAGGTATAGCCGCCTTGCACATAAGGGTGTTCTGGTGCCATCGACAGATAAAAACCAGCGCCGACTTTAGCCTTCAATTGCTTCACGCCAGCGACCAAATTCGCTTGGATCGGTGCCCCCATCGAGACGCCAGAACCACTCTCCAAATCCAAATCAATACCATCGAAACCATATTTCGTGATCAAGCTATATAGGCTATTGACGAAGTTCGTCACATCGCTGGCGCTATTCAACGTGACAGACCCATCTTGCCCACCGAGGGACAGAACGATTTTCTTGCCCGCCGCTTTTTTATCCTTGATGTCTTGAATAAATTGCGCTTCGCTGCCCGCTGCCGGGTCAAGCGTAAAGGCAACATTACCATTGCCCGCATTGTCACCAAAGGAGACCACAATCACATCCCAATCATTGGAGACATCTTTGATGCGATAGGTTGGGCCGCTAGGATTGGGAAAATTATGCCAATAGCCAACTAACATATGTTTCTTCAAGCCTGGTGTTGGCGTAGGGGTGGGAGTTGGTGTAGGAGTTGGTGGCGGGGGTGGGGTTGGGGTCGGCGTTGGTGTCGGTGTTGGTGTACCACAGGCAGTTGTCACACTCCACGCTTGTTGCCATGCCCAACCTTTGCCCGGTTCATAGGCCGAATTACCAGACGAGCACCAAACGATGGCGTCGGAGTCGGCGTCGGAGTCGGCGTCGGCGTAGGTGTTGGAGTTGGCGTAGGTGTTGGAGTTGGCGTGGGCGTCGGGGTTGGCGTAGGAGTCGGCGTGGGTGTAGGAGTCGGCGTTGGGGTAGGTGTCATCGCTGCCCATGGCCCCCATTGGTCGGCGCCCGGCACATTATTTTGCGTCCACCATTTCGCTGTGTATTGCGTACCGTTATAGGTGACACACATATCCTTGGTATAGATTGCCGAGCTGCTCCACGCTGGGCAGTTGGTGGCGGTTTTAGCGAGTAAGTGCGGGCTATTGGCTTCGTTTGCAGATGGTGTACCACCGCCGCAAGCTGCTAGCATGCTTCCCATTAAGGCATATAGCAAGGAATGAGCGGCAAAATTGCGCCGATTTGCGTGATTTGAACGTGACATGTCTCCCCCGGTTTTTATCAGGTTATTGTTAAAGTGTTGCGAATGAAATTGCATCGGTAAACAGGGACTAGGAACTAGAAACTAGGCTAGATAACTCTTCCAGCCTAGCCAAGCATCAGAAGTCGTGATCTGGCGGGTAGTTACTGAAATAATCGTTATCCCATAAGAAATTGGTGAAGGCGATCGTCACTGACGTTTCCAAGCCTTCGACCAAATGCCAGCAACCCACAGGCAAGAATAAAATTTCGCCGGGGCCGATTTCGCATTGCTGAATGCGCACATCGCGCATATTCGGAAAGCGCGCATAGTCGATCTGCAAACCATCAACCTCGGTAAAGCAGTGGCGCATGTTATAGACCTGCGCGACTTGATAGGCCGGAATCATGTGAATCCGCTTGCGCCCCATCACTTGCGCCATGAAGTTATTCGTCAAATCGTGGTGGAATGGCGTAATCGTGCCCTTCGGTCCAAACCAGAAAAAGCCACGTTGATTTGGGTCAGCGCGCAAATATTCCGGCAATTGGACAATGTCTTGCCATAACACGTCGAGCGCTTGGCGATTACGACCATCGTTATTCGCCGTCATATAAAAATCATTGGTCTGTCCCGCTTGTTCGACTTGATCAATATACTGTGCAAACGGCATCAGTTTTTTATGCGCTAGGCTATTGAGCTCATAGTTTTGATCTTGGCTGCGGCCATATTGCACTTCGACTTCGGCATCGCCACAAGTCTGGCGGAAATAATCCAAATTCCATTTCGCTAGCGCGGGCCAGTCGTGCATCATGCCAGTGATGATGACGGGTTTATTTTGGCTGTAATAGTCTTGCAAAAATTCTTCGCGCGATAATTGATGACGACGAGGAATTTCATGGTTTTGCAAATGGCTTAATTTGCGATAGATATCGAGCACCCAATCACGCTTAGCAACGCGATTTCTAAGGCGACGTGCGCCTTGCAGATACGGGCTGCGCGAGGCTTTTTCGATTTCTTCGCTAGCATTGCCTAAGCTAAAACCTTTGCTCTGCAAAATCTGCGCTAAATGTATGGGTAGGCCACCTAGCATCAGGTTCTCGGCAATCCATGCACGCCAACTATCATCGATCCGGTTTTCCATTACTTGGTTTTTCATCACATTCACTGCCTGTTTGTTATACATAGCAGCATTCTTCACCATTGCGAGATTTTTTGCCATCTTGCACACTCCGGTACTCATGAAAAGCCAGCCATGCCAACGATATGAAGCAAGAGCATGGCGGGCTTGTGGGAATTTGGAGAAATGAGCGGGCGGCTCGGCTAAGCCACCCGGCTCATTCTAGGACGCTGATTCAATCAACTGAATTAGCGGTTCTGCCAGATCGTCGTCACCAACTCACCTTGCGCATCGCCATCCAATTCCCAAGAGAATGCACCCAGCAGCTTTTGATCTTTCACGTACTGCATTTTGGTTTTGATGACGGTTGGATCGTCATAGCTCCACCATTCGGTGCCGGTAAAGAGCATCAACTCTTTAGTCACAGGATGAATCGAACGTGTCCCGGTTTTGCCTTTCAAGACTTTGTAGTCTTCGATGCCCGGATCATAAGTGCCTTTGGCGGCGCCAGTGGCTTTTTGATACAAGCCATTATTGCTAGGGCCAGCCGCCACACCGGTCCAACCACGGCCATACAATGGCAAGCCGACATTCATCTTATTGCGTGGCATGCCAGCCGCGATCAAGGCTTTGATGCCGTCGTCGGTGTTGTACTTAGCGATATTGCCAGTCGCTGGATCAGCCGGATCGTGGAACAACGGCGAATGGAAGTTCGTCGTTGCTTCCCATGCGCCGTGGAAGTCATAGGTCATGACGTTGACCCAATCCATGTATTGCGCATATTTTCCTGGCTCGGTGTTGGCGATTTTATCGACACCTGCTCCAATTGCTGCCGTCAGCAAATAGTGTTTGCCGTTTTTCGCGCCCATTGCATCGAGTTGGGCACGGAATTCCGCCATCAGCAAGGTGAAGTTTTGCTTATCCGCTGGATCATAGCTGTTGTATGGCTGACCGCCAGCGACTGGGTATTCCCAATCGATGTCAATTCCATCAAATACACCTGCTGCAGCACCGGGGCCACCACGGCCATCTTGCACTGGCAAATCGCCAGCGATGAATTGCTTGACGCAAGACGAGACCAATTGCTTACGCAGCGCATCGGTTTTGCTCGCTGCTGAGAAATTTTTCGACCACGTCCAGCCACCGATAGAAATCAACACTTTCAGATTCGGGTGCGCCGCTTTCAGCAATTTCAATTGGGCGAAATTCCCCGTCAATTTAGCGTCCCACGGAATAGTTTTGCCATCGACCGTGCGCGAAGGTTGACGTTGATAGTCAGCAAACGAATCGCCACCGGTACCTGCGTCGGCTGGCGGCGGATTATTGTTACCCGTTTCCAGCTTGGTCACCATATCGCACTCATAGCCGCCATTTTTGGCATAGGTATTGGCAAAGGCGTAATTGATGAAGGTGAGTTGATCAGCCAACGACGTTTGCACACCATTGACCAAGGTTTTGGTGGTGTGAATATCGGCCACTTCATAGCCGCGACCATACACGCCCCATTGTGCAAAATACGAACCAATTTGCGTGCCGGGAGTTGGTGTCGGCGTTGGCGTCGGGGTTGGTGTCGGCGTTGGCGTCGGTGTAGGAGTCGGTGTAGGAGTCGGCGTTGGGGTCGGCGTGGTGCAAGAACCCGCGTTGCTGACACCCCATGCTTGTTGCCATGCCCAGCCCACGCCTGGCTCATAGGCCGAATTACCGGACGAGCACCAGCCTGCTACGGTACATTGATAGACGCCACCCGCATTGCTCACCACATCACCCGCTTTATAGGCGGTGCCAGCTTTATACGGCGAGCAACCCGGCGTCGGTGTAGGGGTCGGCGTTGGAGTAGGTGTGGGGGTTGGAGTAGGTGTGGGGGTTGGAGTTGGAGTCGGAGTCGGTGTTGGGGTCGGCGTGGTCGTTACTTCCGCCCATGGCCCCCACTGATCTGCACCGGGTACATTATTCTGTGTCCACCATTTAGCGGTGTAGGTTTTGCCATTATAGGTGACGCATTGGCCAGCGGTATAAACGGACGCGCTACTCCACGCAGCGCAGGCAGCCACCGCTTTTGAGGTGGCGAGTAACTTGGTTTGATTGTCATTAGCAGCGCCATTACCACCATTGCCACCGCAAGCGGCGAGCATGCTGCCCATTAGCCCGATCAACAGGCTATTCATTTGCTTAGTCTTCACTCTATCTCCTTTGAGTTTTTGTCGGTATCGACATGAATGTGCGTTTTTCGCCTAGCGCACTCATGTGCGTTTTCGCTTATCGCTCCCCGAATCATTCATCGCCCCATT
>JACPVY010000552.1 GCA_016197345.1 Burkholderiales bacterium | reverse complement strand
GACGGCCCTACAAGGGAAAGGCTTACGGCCTGAAAATGTGATGGTCGTCTTCAAAGAAACCGCGTGGGAAAACTGGGCATTTGCTGGTGGTCGCCAAATTCACATCTAACTTGCAGTTTGCCGCCAATAGGGAGGCCGTATGAAAATCGTGATTCTGTTGGATCAATTGGCAAAACTTGCGCCAAAAGCCCATCCGCAATATCGCGTCATCCTACCGTCTATGCAAGGTGCCTTGGATAGATTCGAAATCTCGTCCAAACCCTTGCGCACCTGCCACTTCATGGCGCAAATTTTGCACGAGACGTCTGGCTTTACTGTGCAGACTGAAAACCTCGATCTACCAGCCGAACGCATCGCCTTGCTATGGCCGTATCGCTTTCAACCCAAAGGGCGTTTAAATCCAGCCGATTTTGTTGGCAATGAAAAAAAACTGGCTAATTCGGTTTATGGCGGCCGCATGGGGAACTCAGGCCCAGACGATGGCTACATCTATCGCGGTCGCGGCTTGTTGCAATGGCGCGGCAAAGATCGCTATGCCGAGGTCACCACCATTTTGCGCCGCTACTATCCCAATGTGCCCGATTTTGTCGTCAATCACGATGCGCTATTGGGCCACGAATGGTGTATCAAAGCCGCCGCCGCCACTTGGTTTGATTTGGGCTGCAATGCAATTGCTGACACCGATTCGATCCGCGCTGTCACCTCACAACTGACAGGCGGCGATGCCGGGATGGCGGAGCGTGAAGCATGGTTGAAGAAAACCAAGGCGATTTGGACCTAAACATTATTCAATCTTTGCATATGGATAGTGCCGCTTGTTGTCATTGACGTCCGATCTCGTCTCGCCACAAATCGCAAGCACCGCCGCAACTCATTTCTTGTCTGATTTTTTTCAGGCTATGCCGTCGCCTGCTCAATTTTTCCTTATACTGCCCGTTCGCTCCACGCCATTCAATCGACCTGCTCATGGCAACTTCAGCCCTGCGCTAGCGTCACTTCTCTAACAATATTCAGGACGACAAATGAAACACCTCAAACTCTTGGCCCTGCCCGCGCTCTTGCTGGGGCTATATGCACAACCCATGTTTGCGGCCGACGCCGCGCCAGCCGCTAGCGCTGTTAGCATGCCTAAAATTGCAGTCGAACAATACAAGCTCGCGAATGGCTTGAATGTGGTGTTAGTGCCGAATAAAAAACTGCCCGCCGTCGCAGTCAATATCTGGTATCACGTTGGCCCGGCGAACGAAGAGCCAGGTTTGACGGGGTTTGCGCATTTGTTTGAACACATGATGTTTGCCGGTAGCAAGCACATCCCACGCGGCGAAGCCGACAAGATGATAGAGAGTGTGGGCGGTAGCGATTCCAATGGTTCGACCGATTTTGACCGCACCAATTACTACGACACCGTGCCAGCAAATCAGCTTGAATTAGCGCTGTGGATCCATGCTGATCGAATGGGCTATTTACTCGACGTGCTCGATCAAACCGCGCTATCGAATCAGCAAGACGTGGTGCGCAATGAGCGTCGGCAACGGATAGAAAATCGTCCATACGGCATCGTCGAAGAAGGTTTGTTCCATCAATTATTTCCGAAAGAGCACCCGTACTATGCGAGTGTGATGGGTTCGCATGCCGACATCCAAAATGCGAAATTGGGTGATGTGCGCAAATTCTTCAATAATTACTACAGCCCGAACAATGCTAGCCTCGTCATCGCTGGTGACTTTGATAACAAACAAACCAAGGCGCTAGTTGAAAAATATTTCGGCAGCTTGAAGCGAGGCCCAGATGTGCCAAAAATCACCGCCGTGACACCTCCGATCAAAACCGAACGCCGTGCAGTGATTCAAGATAAAGTCGAATTGCCACGCGTGTTCATGGGCTGGCTCACGTCCCCCTCCTACACGCCTGGCGACGCTGAATTGTCGATTGCGGCGCAAATCTTAGCGGGTAGCAAATCGAGTCGTTTGTATAAGAGCTTGGTGTACGAAAAACAAATTGCGCAAGATGTGAACGCCTATCAAGCTTCAAATGCGCTGACTTCGATGTTTGTGATCGACGTCACCGCCCGCCCCGGCCATACGGCGCAAGAAATCGAAGCCGCGATTGATGCAGAATTGAAATTACTGCGCGAAGATGGCCCCAGCGAAAAAGAAATCGAACGCGCCCGCAATAGCATCCAAACCGCGATGTTGACGCAAATCGAAACCAGCCAAGGGCTAGCGAATCAAGTCAACCAATACGTGCAATATTTGGGCGACCCGAATTATTTGGAAAAAGACTTGCAGCGTTTGACCAAGCCCGATGCAGCAGCCGTCAAAGCGGCGGTCACGGCGCAACTGACAAAAGACTCGCGTGCGGTGGTGCATGGCGTACCGGGTAAACCGGATTTTGGCGCTGAAGTGCCGACGCCAGAAATCGCGAAAAATGCGAAGAGCGAAACGACCTCGAGCAATCCAGAACAAGCATGGCGTGCGAAGCGGCCAAAAGCCGGCGCGGAACCGAAATTGGTGTTGCCAAAAGCTGAAACCTTCACGCTAGCGAACGGTTTGACGGTGATTTACCATCGCAACCCATCTTTGCCTTTGGTGGCAGCCGAATTGGTGATTAAATCTGGTTCGGCCAATAATCCGCTCGGCAAAGCGGGCTTAGCTGCCTTCACCACCAAGCTGCTAGAAGAAGGCAGCGCCAAACGCACTGCCTTGCAAATCGCTGACGATGTGGCGCAACTTGGCGCGACGCTAGAAACAGGTTCGACCCAATCGGCTTCGTTTGTGAACATTTATTCGCTGAAAAGCAATTTTGGCAAAGCGCTAGAAATCGTTGCCGATATCGCCCAACATCCGGCCTTCCCAACGGCGGAAATTGAACGTCAACGCGCCAGCCGTTTGGGCGAATTGACGCAAGAACGCGAAAAACCGAATGCTGTTTCGGCCCGTGTTTCGCGCTTAGCGCTGTTTGGTGAGCAACATCCTGCTGCCTACACTTCACTCGGCACTGAAAGCGCGCTGAAAGCGTTCTCGCAACAAGATGTGCAAGAATTTTGGAGCAAAAACTTCTTGCCAAACAATGCCGCTTTGATCATCTCCGGCGACGTCAATAGCGATGAATTGAAAGCCTTGGTGCAAGCGCAATTTGGTGAATGGAAGGCGGGCGCAAAAGTGGTGGATGCGAGCGCGACACCCAAAACGACTGACGCCAAAGTAGTGATCGTTGATAAACCCGGTGCGCCGCAAACCGCCTTGTCCGTGGTTGCCCTTGGCCCTGTGCGTAAAACGGCTGATTTCGAAGCCTTGCAAGTGATGAATGCCGCGCTTGGTGGCTTGTTCACCAGCCGCATCACGAATAATCTGCGTGAAGACAAGGGCTACACCTATGGCACCCATGCCAATTTCGCCTATGGCCGCAATTTTGGTCAATATAGCTTGACGGGCGGCATTCGCACTGATGTCACAGCGCCAGCGGTGAGCGAAATCCTGAAAGAAGTGAAAGGCATGATCGCAAAGCCGATGCCAGCAGCAGAATTGCAAGGCGCAAAAAATAGCCAAGTGTTGACGCTACCTGCGACCTTTGCTACCAATAGCGCAATCGGGGCCAGCTTATCGAATCTGTTTATTTACGATTTGGGCGTCGATTACTTCAGCACCTTGCCGAAACGTTTTAGCGGCGTCACAGCGAAAAAAGCGCAAGACGTCGCGGCAAAATATCTCGCTCCTAAAAATCTGTTGATCGTCGCTGTGGGCGATAAAGCCAAAATTGCACCGGAATTGACGAAACTCAATCTCGGCAAAATTGAAGAGCGTGATGCAGAAGGGAAAGTGTTAGCGAAATAAGTGGATGCTAGCTCTTAGCGTTTGAAAAATGGGGCTGCTCGCGATGGTAGCCTCATTTTTATAGTTATCTGCAATGGGTTGTTGAACGGTAAAAGAGATGATGGGCAATTGCTATGGATATAACAATTAAATTAGTGTATGAAAATACAATAATTCTGGAATGCGATCACGTCTCAGGATTCCCACCTAAAACATTAGACCCAGAAGAAGATTATGAATTCGAGGTCACCTTATTAGGTTTTTACAATATAAGAATCATCAACCCAATAAAAATAAAAAAGAAAAATCCTTTCTCAATAAGCTATTACAATAACGAAAAACGCCTAGAGGAAATTGAATTTTACTCAATCAAAACAATTGATTTTGGCTCATGGAGAAGTCAGTATCATTCAGAGCTATTTAATTGTTTAAATAATTTTGATTATTTAAAAATGAAAATACTGACAACTTGGGTTGCCGGATTTCAACATGTTAGTTGGAAAAATTTTGACAGCGCAAATAAGAAAAGTTCATGGTTGCTCGCTTGCCTCACATGGCGTGGGCTACCAGAAGATAATACAATTTCCAATCAAGAAATCGAACTATATGGCGCAGAAATTAAATACACAGAAGATTTGTATTGCATGTTCGCCGAAGCAGTTTATGGATATGGTGGCTATATAGGTCAATGTTTATACGGATTTAGTGAATGTGTAGAATATATTGCCTACAAAGAGAAAAAGAAATTAACAATTTTCATTTATGACTACGATAAACTTGCCGATTTTTTCGCTACTTTGTTGCCAGATCACCTCTATGAGAAAAGTTTTTTGGAAATACTTGAAAAAGCCGGGCATATTGTTATTAAATAAAATCGCAATCCCATCCAAGAGCCGCGCAGTTGGTGCTTGAATTCGCCCACCATTCAGAACTGCGTCGTTGAAATTGGCACGATTTCAGATGCCGCAGCACATAAGGCATCAAATACCTGCACCACATGCGGCGAACGCGTTGCGCCGCTTGCGCGTGCTATCCACCACGTCTCGCCAGCTACCTGGCGGTAGCCGGGCAAAACCTGTATTTGCCCTGACGCTAGCTCGCTAGCAATGGCCGAATAGGGCACACATGCCACACCTCGCCCTCGCCGCAAGGCGTCCAGCAATAAGCGCATATCATCGTAAATGGCTAATTTGCGAAATCCTGCGAGTTCGTCACGCATAAGTGGCCCAAGCAGATCGTCGGACAAACTTTTCTCTAGGCAAAGCATGCCAGCTAACGCGTACTGTTGCGGCAATTGCTGCCCCATCAATTTTGCTGCCAACACCTTAGCAGCAACCACCAGATACACATCGCGAAATAAAACCTGTTCATGCAAATCGGCTTGCTGCAAAGGACGGTTGCTGATGTGAATATCAACATCCACTTCGTCGATAAAGCGCGCCGTTTCATCGGTGGAGAGCACTGGTAGCAACTGTGGATCAGCTTCTTGCGCGGCCTCCATTTGCGGCGCAATCCACCCTTGCATCAGTGCAGCGGGAGCGACCACCACGACTAAGCCAGGTGCCATATAAGTGGCGATACGCTGCAAACCTGTTTCTAGTGTCGTCAACGATTTTTGCACAGCGAGCAATAAGACCTCGCCCGCCATCGTCAACTCGACACCGCGACCAACGCGATGAAATAAGGGTTGGTCAAGTTGCTCCTCTAGCTGTTGCACTTGATGGCTGATAGCTGATTGCGACAAGCAAAGCTCTTGCGCCGCACGCGAGAAATTACCATGACGCGCCGCCGCTTCAAAACCCATCAAATGGCGCAAAGAGGGGAGATTTTTCATGAAGATATGAGAAAAATTGATTGATTAAGGCAAATTATATCAATATTCATCATTAATGAAGCCCCCCTATAATCACTTGCATCGACACCACAGCGCAAATGAGGCGACCATGTTAAGAAGAAAATTTTTGCAGACAAGTAGCAGTATGGCACTCGGCACTTTACTGGCCGCCTGCGGTGGGGGCAATGCCGACGCTACCCCCGGCGAAGCGCCAGAAACCTTACTCGCTAGTCAAGGGAAAAGCCCCGCTGACAATTGGCGCATGCCAGACGAAGCCGAACCGCATTTAGCGACATGGATGGCATTTGGCGCACGGCGTTCGATTTGGGGCAGCGATTTACTCCGCCCCGTGCAAGATGCATTAGCGCGCATTGCTAACACCATCGTCGATTTCGAGCCAGTCAATATGCTAGTCGGCAGCCAAGATTTGGCACTAGCCCGAAGCAAACTCAGCGCGCAGGTCAATCTCATCGTCGCCGATGTGGACGATTTGTGGATGCGTGATACTGGCCCCGTTTTCGTTAAGAATAGTAAGGGCGAACAAGCGGGAGTGAACTTTAATTTCAATGGCTGGGGCAATAAACAAAGCCATAGCAAAGATGCAGGCGTGGCCAGCAAAGTGACACAACAAGTACACCGCCAGATGTTACGCAGCAGCTTAGTGCTTGAAGGGGGTGGGATTGAAGTGGATGGCCAAGGAACCGCCATCATCACCGAAAGCTGCGTCTTAAATGCAAACCGTAATCCGAATGTGTCGAAAGCGGCATGTGAAGCCGAACTACGCCGCCTGTTAGGAATACGCAAGGTGATCTGGCTACCCGGCATCAAAGGCAAAGACATCACCGACGCCCATACCGATTTCTATGCGCGCTTCACCAGCCCCGGGGTGGTGGTGGTAGGCTTGGAAAGCGATCCGTACTCGTATGACTATGCGGTTACGCGGCAACATCTGGATATTCTGCGTAAAGCACGCGACGCCAACGGTCGTGCCTTGAAAGTGATGGTGATGGATGCCCCCGGTCGCGTGCGTCCACGCTATAGCACAAAAGAATTTGCCGCTGGCTATGTCAATTTTTATGTACTCAACGGTGCCGTACTGATGCCAGAATTTGGCGATCTTGAAACCGACGGTTTAGCCAAAGAAACCTTAGAAAACGCGTGTCCGCAACGCGAAATCATTGCACTCAACATCGACGCGATTGCCGCAGGAGGTGGTGGCATACACTGCACTACGCAACAGCAATAAATTTTGACAGTCGCCAATTGCAAAGCGGGACACATCAACAAGATCTGTCCCGCTTTTTCACCTTCCGTTATGGCTCGTCACTTCGCCTTCAACCAATTCCCACCATTTTCCAAAATCGCCTCCACCGCAGGATGCTTGATCTTGCGGTCATTTGAAATTGCAAAACACTGTTCACGCACGCCAGCCATTTCACCGACTGAGACAATTTGCTGCTGTACATCAGGATCGCTATCGACCACCGCCGGGCCGGGGAATAAACCTAGGCCGCGAGCGCCAAAGGTTTTCATCAGCGCGCCGTCTTCAAACTCGCCCACAATTTCCGCTTTGACTTTATTCGCCTCTAGCCATTGATCAAGTCGCGCCCGCAGAGCGGTATTGCGCGTCGGCAAGAGGAGCGGTGCGCCTTGCAAACAGGCCGGAAAGTTTTCGCTATATTTCGCCGCTAACTCGGCCGTGCCAAATAAGCTGATTTCATATTCGGCCAGTGGATGGCTAAAAGCACGCACGCTAGCGTTGCCGCTGTAGGGGCGGTCAGTCAAAAGCACATCGAGTTTATGCAAGGCGAGATCCCCCAATAAACTTTCAAATTGGCCTTCAAAACACACCAAGCGCAAACGCTGGCTAGCGCCAGGCATCGCTAATGCGGCCTGTAGCACGTTATAGGCGACTGCTTTCGGCAACGCATCCGAAATGCCGACGGTGAGGCGCAGGGTGCGCCCCAATTCTTCTTGCGCCAGCGCTTCTTGCATTTGTTCGCCAAGTAAGAAAATTTGGTCAGCGTAGGTCAAGGCCGAACGCCCGGCTTCGGTCAATACTAAGCGACGCCCTTGCAAACTCATCAGCGATTTCCCTAGCGATTGTTCGAGCAAGCCCAACTGCGTGCTAATGGTTTGCACTGCCACTCCTAGGCGCTCGGCGGCACGAGTGACGCCCCCTTCATGGGCCACCACCCAAAAATAATAGAGGTGGTGAAAATTGATATTCAAAGCACGCATAAACCATCCTGTTTTTCAGAAGTATTACTCAGATTATCTTCTATATTTTACGCAGAAGGAAGCAGTTAAGATGACCCATTGTTTTGCGAAGATCAGGGGCACGATATGGATTGGCTATTAATAGATGTTTTGGGTAAGCCCGCTTGGATGTGGGCCGTATTTTTGGCTAGTGTCTTGCTCCTCGTGCTATTTGATTTAGGTGTGCTGCACAAAAAGGGCGAGGAAATCGGTGTACGGCAGAGCTTGCGTCTTTCCGGCTTTTACATCGGTGCCGCCTGCCTGTTCGGCCTTTGGCTATGGTACGAATTAGGCTCCCACTCCGCCATGCTGTATTTCACCGGTTTTTTCATCGAAAAAAGCTTGTCCCTCGACAATATCTTCGTCATTTCTTTGATATTTAGCTTTTTTGCGATTCCACGCGCTTTTCAACACCGAGTACTGTTTTGGGGAATTCTCGGTGTTCTTTTTCTTCGCGGTGTGATGATTGTGGTCGGAGCCCAAGTCGTCGCTAATTACGCATGGACCTTGCAAGTCTTTGCTGCCTTCTTGATCTTTACCGGTATCAAAATGCTGATGCCAGAAGGCGAGGAAAAAGACCTCGCCGATAGCAAAATTATCGCCTTCTTGCGCCGTGTGATGCGGGTAACACCAAACTTACACGAAGAAAAATTCTTCGTTCGTGCGCCAAATCCAAGCAACCCGACGCAAATGGTGTGGTGGGCGACACCGCTGTTTTTGACGCTATGTATGGTCGAATTGTCGGACGTCATTTTTGCCGTGGATAGCGTGCCAGCAATTTTTTCGATTACCAGTGATCCGTTTATCGTCTTCACCTCGAATATTTTTGCGATCCTCGGTCTGCGCGCCTTGTATTTTGCGCTGTCCGCCATGGTGGATCGCTTCCATTACCTTAAATATGCCTTAGCGATGGTGTTGGTTTTCATTGGTAGCAAAGTCTTTATCGCTGAATACATGCTTGACGGCCATATTCCACCCGCCTTGTCGTTGTTCGTCACCTTTGGCACCCTCGCCGCTGGCGTGTTTTATTCAATGTATAAAACACGGCAAGAAATACCGCGAACTTTTTCGTAAGTAGTAAGTCCTAGCAGTACGCAGATGTCTCCTGCTCCTTCCCCGCCCCGGCTCGCCGGGGTTTTTTTTTGCCCATTTTGCGGATTTCGCCATGTCTGACACCGCGCCACTGCAAGGTTTGTCCCCTGTCATCGCTAGCGACACGAAAATCGTCGTGCTTGGTAGTTTTCCCGGCGCGGCATCACTCGCGGCGCAGCAGTATTATGCCCATCCCCGCAATCAATTTTGGCCGATCATGGCCGCACTCACAGGTGAAGATTTACCAGCGCTAGCCTACCCCGATCGTCTGCAACGCTTACTCGCGCACCGCATAGGGGTGTGGGATGTGTTGGGCGCCTGTGAGCGCGAGGGGAGTTTAGATTCCGCCATCCGCAAACCCGCGGCGAATGACCTTCAGCGCTTACAGCAGCTCTGTCCCCAATTGCAGACGGTAGGTTTTAATGGTCAGACCTCGGGAAAATTCGCGCCGCAATTTGCACAAGCGGGCTATCGCACATTGGTTTTGCCATCCACTTCGCCAGCTTATGCAGCGCTATCGTTTGCTGAAAAATTGGTGGCGTGGCGGGCTTTGGTGCTGGAAGAATAGCGCGCAAGGAAAAGCGTTGATGGTAGGGTAGGCAACTCCGTTGCCCACGGCAGTAAATCGCACTCTTTGCACGACAAATTGCGCACGCGTTGCCGCTGCCGCCACCGCCTGCCGTATCGCCCCCCCCACCATGAAGGCGTGCGGGCTAATGCCTAATTCTTCGGCAGCACACGCTGCTCGTGTTGGAGTTCATCGGGTAAGTTGAATGAAGTAGTTGCCATAAAAACTCTCAAAACAAATCGACACGGCAAAGTGACATCACCAAGGTAACACCTAGCGCAAAAGAAATTCATGCACTATTTTCGGCTACAACTGCAACTCTGGCATCCCCGCTAACAACGCCGCTACCCATTCAACAAACGCACGCACTTTGGCCGATAAATGGCGGTTATGGGGATACACAATATGCAGCGCGATCGGTTCGCTTTCCCAATCGGGTAGCACTAATTGCATTTGCCCGGTAGTGAGAAAAGGCCGTAGCATAAACATCGGCAATTGCAAGATGCCCATCCCTGCTAGCCCGGCTTGCATATAGGCGTCAGTATTGTTGACAGAAATCCGGCCAGGCGACGGGAATTGCAGCTTTTCGTCGCCACGCGCGAAATCCCAATCGTAAATTTTGCCGCTACGAGCAGAAAAATAATTGATGCACTGATGTTTGAGCAAATCATGCGGGTGCTGCGGCATACCATGCTGGGCGAGGTAGGCGCTACTAGCGCAAGTGATGAATTTCAACACGCCAACCCGGCGCGCAATCAAGGTCGAATCCGCTAATTCGCCGCCGCGCAAGGCGCAATCGACGCCTTCTTCGATCAAATCCACGGTGCGATCACTGACACCCATTTCGAGTTGAATTTGTGGATACTGCGCTAAAAAATCCGGGAGCGCAGGAATGATGATTTGCGTCCCCAAACCATGCGGCACTTCCACCCGCAGCCGCCCGCTAGCACTGCTACGACTAGTGGACAAGGCTTCTTCGCTATCTTTGACCTCGCCCAAAATGCGCAAACACCGCTCGTAATAGGCCGCGCCATCGGCGGTGACGCTGATTTGGCGTGTGGTGCGATTGAGTAATTTGGCGCCTAGCGTCGTTTCTAGCTTTTGCAGCAGGGTAGAAACCGTCGCCTTGGGCATTTGCAATTGCTGCGCCGCACGCGTGAAGCCACCCGCATCAACCACATGCACAAAGACTTCCATCGCTAAGAGCTTATCCATATATCGTTAAAAATTCGATGATTGTTCAGGATTATGAACAGTTAATTCGTATTTGCCTTATTTATTCATGAACGCAACATAGTTATAGTACACCCCATGCCATCGCGCTACATCAGGGGAGCGCGAAAAACTGTAGTGAGCATCGCCGATGCGATAGCGGCCCGTGCAGTAGGTTTTTCGAGGTACCCCTTTACTAATTCGGAGTCAAGATCATGAACGGCCTCAATAGCATCACCTCATCCAAGCTATTTACCCTCAGCCTCGGCATCTTGGCGGTGCTGGCTTTACTGGCGGTGGTCTTGTTGGCAGACATGCACTTGCAGTCGATTCCGCAATTGCAAAGTCAAGCACAAGGTTTGGATGCCCTCGCTAAATTGATATTGGGTAGCGCCGATAGCGTGGTGCAAACCGCGAGCATGAGCGCCGAGGCTGCACAATGAGCTGTCCTAACGAAGCCGCGCTCTTAGCGATCCACACCAAAGAGTTGATGGTGCTTGGCGCACAAGGTGAATTAGCTGCGCGCTTGTATGTGCCAGATAGCAAGGCGATCTATTCCAGCTTGGTCGTGTTTTTTCATCCAGGTGGTTTTGTCTGCGGTGGTTTAGAGGATGTCGATGGCTTTACGCGTGCGCTAGCGCATAGCTGCCAAGTAGCAGTGTTGTCGAGCACTTATACGCTAGCGTGCCAACACCCGTTTCCCGCTGCCGCCGAAGATGCACACGCAGTGCTGATGTGGGCCAGAAAGCACGCAAAAAAATTACGCTGGGATGCCAGGTTTCTGCTCACGGCAGGGATAGAAGCCGGTGGCAACCTCGCCGCTAGCGCCAGTTTAATGGCGCGTGATCGCAGCCAACCTATCCTCGCTGCGCAGATTTTGATTATGCCCATGCTTGATCCTGGCTTGAGCAGTGATTCGATGCGAGCCATGTGCAATAAGCCGCAAGTAGCGGGGGTGGCAGCAGGATGTGACAAAGGCTATCGCGATTATTTACCACGCGCCGCTGATCGGACCCATCCGTATGCTAGCCCATTGCATTCGAGCCGCCTGAAAGGACTCGCCCCCGCTTTACTATTATCAGCAGAAGACGACCCATTACGCGACGATGCGGCGAATTACGCGCAAAAGTTGCTAGATGCAGGCAATGTTGCACATCACGTGCGACTGCCAGCAGTGCCATTGCAAGACGCTGCTGCACGCAGCGACTGCGCAAGAAAAGAAGGCGCGTTGCAAGAAATTAAGCGCTTTTTAACCGATTTACAAGTCATTTAACCCATTCCTTTGAGATGAAAGAGTACATCATGAGCAAATTATTTGAAGCGACGACCTTTGGCCCATATCAACTGCAAAACCGCATCGTGATGGCACCGCTAACCCGCAGCCGCGCCTTAGACGGCGACATTCCTAGCCCGCTCGCCATTGAATATTATGAACAACGCGCTAGCGCTGGTCTGATCATCGCCGAAGCGACGCAAATCTCGCCACAAGGCAAAGGCTATATCTCCACTCCAGGCATTTATAACGCCGCACAAGTACAAGCGTGGCGCCCCATCACCAGCGCAGTGCATGCGCGTGGCGGCCGCATTTTCTTGCAACTGTGGCATGTTGGCCGGATTTCTCATTCCAGTTTGCAACCGGATGGCGCATTGCCAGTTGCCCCTTCCGCGATTGCGGCGCAAGGCCAAAGCTATACACCAGAAGGCTTCAAACCACTAGAAACGCCTCGTGCGCTAGAACTAGCCGAATTGCCGGGCATCGTCGCCCAATACAAACACGCCGCAGAGCTAGCGAAAGAAGCGGGGTTTGATGGCGTCGAAGTGCATGGTGCGAACGGCTATTTGCTCGATCAATTCTTGCGCGATGGTAGCAATCATCGGACCGACGCTTACGGCGGCAGCATTGAAAACCGCGCACGCTTGATGCTAGAAGTGGTGGAAGCAGTCGTCAGCGTATGGGGTGGCGATAAGGTCGGCATTCGTCTCTCGCCTTTGTCGCCATTCAATGACATCAAAGATTCCACCCCACAAGCAACCTTTAGCTATGTGGTGGAACAATTGAATCGCTTCAACTTGCTGTATTTGCACTTGGTGGAAGGCGCTACTGGCGGCCCGCGCGACGTTGATGGTGGTTTCGATTTGAGCGAATTACGCCGTATTTTCAAAGGCTTATACATCGCCAACAATGGCTACGACAAAGCCATGGCGGAAACGGCCGTGAATGAAGGCAAAGCAGATTTGGTCGCCTTTGGCCGTCCGTTTATCTCCAACCCTGACTTGGTGCATCGCTTAGCGACGGGTGCGGAACTGGCCGCGCTTGATCCAGCGACGCTGTATGGCGGCGGCGCGAAGGGCTACACCGATTACCCAGCCTTGTCCGCGTAAGCGGCAACAAGCAAGCACGCTAGCAGCAGATTTTTACCAATCTCCTCTGCTAGCGTCTGATGTACGGCCAGGCACGGGGCGTCACATCGGCCCCCGCGCGCAGTGCATACACTCGCAAAAGCGCTTGCCAATTGCGCTAAATACGCATTGCTAGCGCTTTTTTCGAGGAATAGCTTCAGCAATGCAGCAAAAAACATCCTACAATCGCACTCCTGACAAAAAATTTGTGATGAGTAATACATGCCCGAGCCTGCTATGACCGCTAATGAAATCGTTCACGATATGCAATTTGTCACGTCTTGCGACCTGCCCATGCCTTGGGCGACCTTTCAATTGCATGCGTTCATTGAACAAAGTACCGGCAAGGAACACTTAGCGCTAACGCTAGGCAATATCAGCGATGGCCTGCCCGTCTTGGCGCGCGTGCATTCAGAATGCTTAACAGGCGACGCGTTATTCAGCCAGCGTTGCGATTGTGGTCCGCAGTTACAACAAGCGCTGAAAAACATCGCAGAAGCAGGTCGCGGCGTCTTGCTGTATTTACGCCAGGAAGGACGCGGCATCGGC
Organism: Burkholderiales bacterium; assembly: GCA_016197345.1. Lineage (GTDB taxonomy): Bacteria > Pseudomonadota > Gammaproteobacteria > Burkholderiales > Burkholderiaceae_D > JACPVY01. Next base: position 3,437 of record JACPVY010000552.1, on the reverse strand, counting down.
TTGATCAATAAAATCCGCGCCTATCAATTGCAACAAAATGGCATCGATACGGTAGAAGCCAATTTACACCTAGGCTTTGAAGCCGATTTGCGCAACTACAATATCTGCTTGCCTATGCTGCAACACTTGCAGATTCACGCTTTGCGCTTGATGACAAATAATCCGCGCAAAATCCAAGCGTTAGAGCACCATGGCATCACCGTCACCGAACGCGTGCCCTTAGTCATTGCGGGCAATGTTCACAATCAGTTTTATTTGAATACCAAGGCTGCCAAATTGGGACATTTATTGCAGGCGGAAGCGAATGCGGTAAAGGCACAACAGCCAACCGAAAATAATTAAAAACCTCTGGTAGCGCGTAGCAAAAGCGCACAAAATGGGTGGCAAACTGCGCAGAATTTGCGCTATCCACCCGTTTTTGACTGGAGTGCTCGCATGCTAGCTTCGCCACCAGAATCCGCCCCCCTCACCTCTGCTACCGAATTACCTGCCCCTGCCCCCACATACGACCCGCTTGATCCCACTGCCGCAGATCGCCATTGCCTGCCAGACCGGAGCGATGCTGTACGCGACCTCGCGCACAAACTGTCTGCATTGGGTTATTACCATGGGCCGTTGACGGCAAAAATTGATGAACTGCACAAGGCAATTCAAGCCTTTCAAGAAGCTGAAAATAAAAAGATCGCCATTGAAAACGCGAAAATTGCCTTCAAAAATGCGAAAGTAATTTCAAGCAGGCAAGAAACCAAAGCAAAACAAGCAATACCACTGCTGCCCACTACTGGGATATGCAATGCAGCAACCTGGCTACGTCTTATCGCGCGAACGGGAAACAGCTTTGCCGAAGTTTGGCAAAACGAACTCGACGCCGTCCAAGATGCAGAAAAAATCGACCCATCCCAACAATTTATCGCACAGGCATGGCGGCGTTATTTGCTGTCGCAGCCAGAAGCGCAAACATCCGGCACGACCCGCGCCGATGATCAAGTGCTATTGCCAGCAATACGACCAGCCAACCTGCGCGACGTCTATGCTCGCGCACATAAAGCAAAACTGGCAGGGCTTGCCTTATCGGGCGGTGGGATTCGCAGCGCGACCTTCAACTTGGGAGTATTACAAGCGCTGGCCGAAAATAAACTGCTGCATCAATTCGATTATTTATCTACCGTCTCGGGTGGCGGCTATATCGGCGGTTGGCTGTCGAAGTGGATTAAAGAAGAAAATGGCGACGTCAAAGAAGTCGAAAAATTACTCACACCTGGCTCGGCCAAAAACGCATCGCAGTTTGAAGCGCACGAAATCAAATTTCTACGTCAATACAGCAATTATCTGACCCCACAAACCGGGTTATTTAGCGCAGATAGCTGGGCGATGATTTCCACTTGGCTGCGCAATACGATACTCAATCTTTTCATCTTGATTTCGCTGATCGCGGCATTGATGGTGATTCCGTACGCCTTTGTGTTATCGCTGGCAGAATTAGCAAATTATCCGCGCGCAGTGGGTTACGCTAGCCTCGCATTTTTTGTTTTTGCCGTGTTCCAAATGGGCTTTCATTTAAGTTTGAAGCCAATACATCACAATCGCCGCAAAACCAGCCAAGGCAAAGTCTTGCGGTATGTGATTGCGCCCTTACTTGCCGCCGCCACGCTTGCCTGCATTTTCTTATGGGCAGAGCGCGACGCCGCGAGCAAAATATGGCACAAGTTGACGCCAGCGCATATGGAAAATTTTGCTTCGCTTGTCGATTTTAGTCATGCATTTTCCTACCTTTTATTGCTTGGGTTTGTCTATTTCCTTGCATGGTCAGCGGGTTGGCTCACCGCGCAATCATGCAATGCGAAGTACGACAAGCAAGAAGGCGTCAATCTCCTCACTAGCGCGCTGAACAACAACCTCCAAGCACATGAAGCTAGCGCCCATCTCCTTTCCTCACTAGCGGCTTATGTAGTGGGTGGCTTTCTCACACTAGCAGGCTTACAATTTTTCGCTGGCATGGTGAATGTGCAACACACCAAACATTGGGGACACATGCTTGGCATTGGCATTCCACTGCTACTGATCGTGTATGGTTGCACGATGGTGTTGCAAGTGGGCTTGATCGGACGCTTTTATTCCGAACAAAGCCGTGAATGGTGGAGCCGACTCGGCGGCTGGATCGCTATCGCTATCATCGCGTGGTTAGGTTTGTTTGCCGTGACATTTTATGCACCACCACTGCTATCTTGGGTGCATTTTGCGGCAGAAAACCATTGGATTAGCTTATCCATCGGTGGTGGTTGGGTTTCTATCACCTTATCCGGCTTACTGATGGGGCATAGCGATAAAACCGAGGCCATTCAAGGCGAAGCAAAGCACGATAAAGCGAAAGAAGGCAAAAGCCTGAAACTGCCAACGAAAATTGCGATTAGCATCGCCCCCTATGCGTTCGCGATTGGCATTTTAGGTTTGATATCGACGATGGTACATTTTTTGGTGGTGCCCGAGCATCTGCAGCAACCTTTGTTCACGGATGGCGGCAAATTTCATCCCGGCATTTTGCAGTACATTGATTATTATTTGATCTTAAGCTCGCAACCAACGTGGACCCATGTGATTGCAACGTTTTTTGGTTTCGCGCTACTCTGCTTGTTATTCGCATGGCGCCTTGACATCAATAAATTTTCGCTACATATGATGTCGCGTAACCGGGTGGTGCGGGCTTATCTTGGCGCTAGCAGCAAAAATCGCCAACCTCACCCGTTCACGGGTTTTGATCCGGCTGATGATCCCCATCTAGCCTCGCTTAAAACGGGGACACCTCCACAAACCACACCACAACGCCCTTATCATTTGCTAAATGCCTGCCTCAATTTAGTCGGCGGTAAAGAGCTCGCGTGGCAAAATCGCAAAGCCGCGAATTTTCTATTCAGCCCACAATTCTGTGGGTACCAATTCCCCATCAATTACCATAACGCCCCGCAATTTGGCCGACAATTAGGTGAACAAGGCTGCTTCCGTCCGACACAGTTGTATGCCAATACCGATATAAATGCCGATGAAAACGAAAAAGGGACACGTTTAGGGATGGCGATTGCGATTTCTGGAGCCGCAGTGAGCCCAGCGATGGGCTATCACTCGTCACCTTCGATGTCATTTCTATTGACGCTATTCAATTTGCGCTTAGGCCAGTGGTGTCCCAATCCACGGCAAGCAAAGTGGCAAAGCAGCGGTCCTAGCGTTGGGTTGTTTTGCATGATGCGCGAATTATTTGGCTTAGCCGATGCGAATTCAAATTACGTCTATTTATCCGATGGCGGTCATTTTGAAAATCTGGGCGTCTATGAATTAGTGCGCCGCCGTTGCCGCTTGATTGTGGTGGTCGATGCCAGTGCCGATGGGGAAATGGAGTTTGAAGACCTCGGCAATATGATACGCAAATGCTATACCGATATGGG